>JAJFMO010000062.1 GCA_020697475.1 Paenibacillaceae bacterium
GTGCCGTAAACGACATCGTTGTTGCCGCTCGCACCAGTCACCTTGCCGCGAAATTGGTCGGAATACTGGTCGCCCACCCGGATACAGCCACCGAGCCAACCGTTGACAAGGTCGGAATAGCTGCCGATCTCCACAAGATCGCTGTTGCGGATAAACTCGTTGAAATTCCCGGCATTGGCCACGGCTGCCTCCAGCGTATGCTCCTCGGGCAATCCGCAGCGGATAGTATTCGGGTAATACATCGTATTATATTCGGTAATAGCCAATTTCACATGCCGGTGTCGTGGATTGCTTTCGATAATCTCCCGTGCCCGGTTCACCGCGCGCCTCGTATTCTCCGCAAACGTCACAATCGATTTATAACGGCTTTCTTTCGGGGTCTCCGTATGGATTGGAAACTGATTGAACCCGTGATAGATGTGCATCGTCAAGTAATCCATCCACTCGCCGGCGATGTCCATCAGCGGCTTGTTCCAACTGGGCTGGGTATGGCCGCATGCCATCAGCTTGATGCTCGGGTCGGCCTCCTTCATCGCCTTGGCGAAAGCCACATAGCGATGCGCGAACTCCTCCGCCCCACAATGACCGACTTGCCAAGGTCCCCAAATTTCGTTGCCGACTTCCCAATATGTCACGCTATATGGCTCCACTTGACCGTTTGCAGCTCGCATCGCACCAAACGGGGTCGAGGCGTCGTCGTTGCAATAGCGAACCCAGTCGGCGGCTTCCTCCGGTGTGCCCGAGCCGGCATTGACGCAGATTAGAGGCTCCACACCTATATCTCGGCAAAACCTTAGAAATTCGTCCGTGCCGAAATACTTGCTTGTCCAACCGCCCCACGCCTCGTTGATCATATTCGGCCGCTCCAGCTCCGGCCCCACGGCATGCTCCCAATGGTAGGCGCTGATATAGTTGCCGGCGATCCGCATCATACCCGCATTAAGCCGCTTGGTCATATCGACCACTTCCTTCTTCACGTTCCCCACCGCGTCTTGCGGCAACAGCGAAACGTGGTCCAGCCACAACGTTCCCGTCGATACGGAATCGCGCCAAGCTGCGCCTACGGAGCTGATCTCGACGCGGAACTCCGCATTGGTGCAGCGGCGGGCCGGCTTAAGCTCGGCTGCATACTCGCGCCAGTTGTGGCTTGCCGCTTCCACGAACGTCTCGCACAGCTGCTCTCCGGTTGCGCGATCGACAATCGCCAGCCTCACTTGCCGAATTTCCGCTGTTGCTCTGGCCACCAGCTTGCAACGATAGGCAACGCCGCCTTTCACCTCGACCCGCTGGGCGATGCCGGCGACGCATTGATCGGCGCTGAAGATGCGGATTTTCTGACTGTGGCCGGAATGCTTCGGCGCCGCCGGCTCCAGCGCATACCGCGTATTTTTCCCATCGGTATATGACTGCCATGCCGCCGACACGCCGCTTGCCCCGGCGCTCTCGTCCTCAAAGTCCATCCCTTTCAGGGAATAGGCCAGCATCGCTTCCATATGATCGCGAATATCTTCGACAAAGTGTCCGAATATATAGGGATTGATCTTGTTCTTGCGAACCTCATTACCTTTTATGTGCAAATGTGCCTTTCTCAAACCGTCTTCCTCCTGCTTCTTCAAATCGTGTGTTCGTGTACAACACCCCCATCATAAGCGATCCCGTGACCGCTTTGAATGGAATAAAGGGAACAATAGGTGAGGATTATGGACGATGGCAACAGATGTGACAGCCAAAACTATTTGACCCAAATCAAGCTCCAAACGGCACGATAGATGCGGTAACCAAAACTATTTGCTGAAAAGTTGCGGGATCGTGTAAGTTAGTTCGGTTAACCAGCATTATGTCGCTTTATCAACCTAACGCGTACAGTAAAGCAATCGTTAATAGTTGGCGTGGTTTCTGACAAGTGGAAAAGTGTGAGTATGGGATTGGATCGGGAGTTTCGCGGTCAGTGGGATTATAAGTTGAAGAGGCATCGCCGAATAGCGGTCATACGGCTGTTAGGTGGCCTACGCCACGAGCAAACGTGACAGTTAACGGCCAATCGGCCGCTAAGTAGCCTCCGCTTCGTGCCTACGTGGCGGTTAACGGCCAATCGGCCGCTAAGTAGCCTCCACTTCGTGCATACGTGATGGTTAACGGCCAATCGGCCGCTAAGTAGCCTCCGCTTCGTGCCTACGTGGCGGTTAACGGCCAATCGGCCGCTAAGTAGCCTCCGCTTCGTGCCTACGTGATGGTTAACGGCCAATCGGCCGTTAAGTAACCTCCGCTTCGAGCAATCGTGGCGGTTAACGGCCAATCGGCCGCTAAGTAGCCTCCGCTTGCTCAGTAGTCAATCTGAACTTTCCAAGTATTGCGGCACAAGAAAACAGCCCTGCATCTATGCAGGGCCGTCTCTTTTCCGCCTTTACTTGCGCGGGGCGATATTGGAGAATCCGACGCTCGTGTTGCCCAAGGCGTCGACTCCTTTGAGCTTGTAGTAATACTTTACGCCCGCGGTGAGCGTGTTGTCCGTGTAGCTCGTGCCGGTGGCGCCGCTCTTGATCATCGTATAGCCGGTGTCGGGTTGGGTGCTGCGATAAATTTTGTACGTGCCGTCCCGCGTTTCGGATATGCGCATGATCAACTTGTCGAAGTAGGCCGTCTGATTCGACCACACCCCATATTTCCCGTTATCAATGGACGAATCGGTCACCGTGAAGATCGAATTGTCGTTGACCATCACTTCAAGGCTAGAGCCTTTCATGACCAGCCGCAAATCCATATCGTTGACGTCCGGGGTAATGCCGTCGTTCGCCAAATCAGCCAGCGTCCGGGATTGCAACAAGGTGGTCGCGCCGCCCATATACTTGGCCAATCGGATCGAATCGGTCGCCTTGCCATATGTCAGGTAATAGTAGTTATTGATGTCCTTGAATCGCCCAACAAGGCCGACCCGGCCGTCGGAATCATAGCTGGTGACGCGGATGTTCGCTTCAACGTCGTAATCCGCGAACGAGCTGAGCCCGCGAACCGATACGTTCGTGCCGCTGTTCGGCGACTTGAACACTTTCGTGTTCCGCGAAGCGTCGGGGTGGGCGACAACCGTATAGGCCGACCCTGAACTCACCGTCCAACCGCTCGACGTGCCGTCGCCATCTTCAAAGTAGCCCATGAAATGCTCGTTGTACGAAGGCTTCCAGGTCAACGTCGCCGACGTTGCGCCCAAGGCGCCCGAAACTTGCAAATCGTTCGGCGCAAACGGCAAATCGTCGTTCGGATGGGACACATCTTCATTGGACCAGGCGCTGGTGCCGTATCCGTTATAAGCGGCGACTTCGAACGTATACGTTGAGCCATCCGTCAGCCCGTTGATCAGCGTACCCGCCACATTGCCGACATCGATCGGAGTTCCATAACTGCCGGCATCTTGCTTGTAGCGGACTTTATACCCTTGCGCTCCGGGCACCGATTGCCACTCAACGATCGAAGCCTGATCCCGCTCCACATACGCCGAACGCAGAAGCGGTACTGCGGGGGTAGCCATCGTCACACTGGGCGTATTCTCCGAATCCGTCGTTGCCGTACTTCCAACCGCCTGAACGTCGAAGTAATACGTCGCGCCGGCCGTCAGCCCGGTGACATCTTTCGTAGTCGTCGTGTTCGGAATGCTCGTGATCGAGTTGTTAAGACTCGTCGGCGAAGTTCCGTACTTGATCGTATACGTGTTCGCCCCGTCGGCAGGCAGCCATTTCAACGTGGCTGTTCCAGCGGCCGTGGCGTTCGCATAAGAAATCCAAGGAGCTTGCGGAGCCAAGTCCGCTTGCGCCGTGGACGGCGTCCACTCCAGCCGCGTCACCGAATACGGTCCCACAGATACCGGATTGGCCACCCCAGTCGCCGTTTGCTCCTGAATCAGACTATGATTCGATTTGTTGCGCGCCACCGGATCGGGATTTCCGCTCCCGTCGTTCGGCGCGTTAACGTACACTTTCGTGAACGTTCCGCCGTAAGCCGAACCGTCGATGTTCACCGTGATGTTGTGAGTGCTGTCCGACTTGTTGACAATGACGAGGTAATTTTTGTTGCCGTAACTTCCACGCATCGCCTGGGCGTAGATGGCCGGCATCGTTCCGCTAGTCTTATCCACTGTCGTTCCACCGGTTACCGTCGTCCCCCACAATGTCGAGCTGTTGTTCAGCGCCTTCTCCATCACACTTGTATATATCGCCGGCACCACTTCATAGAATCCGAAGTTGTACTGCGTCGCGTCAGCCTTGATCCCGCGCTGGAAATTGTCCATCGCTTCGGTCGTATGCCGGTTGTCCGGATTCAAGTAGCCGTTGAACAGCCGATAGCCTCCCATCACCTTGACGTTGTCGTTCTTCACATATCGAAGAATCCCTTCCGAGTTGAAAAGGCCATGGTACACCGACTCCCCAAGCTTGTCGCTGAGCGCCACCCCGTACTCCCCGACAAAAATCGGCGCGTTCGCATCCTGCATTTTTGCAATGATATTGTTGTTAATGAATGAATTGGATGCGTCTAGCACGGAGTTGGCATCCTTGATCGCCGCCGTCACGCTGCTGCCGCCCCCGTCGTAGCGATGGAAGTTGACCCCGTCCCAATACGGGTTCGGGTAGTTGGATATCGCATCGTTCCAGTTGGCGTCGGATGCGTAGTAGCAAATCATCGTCTTCGCATTTGGCAAAATGCTCTTGATCGCGTCGCTGTACGGCTTCATCTTGTCGAGGTAGTCGTTGACGTCCGCGTACAAGGATGGATTATTCGTGTAATGATACGGCTCATTCGTCAGCTCCCAATATAGGACGGGGATGTTGTTGTCCTTGACGAATTTGGCCAGATCCGACACCTTCTCAACCGTATCCAGCACATTGATCGTGATGACCGTCTTGGCGCCGACCTTCTGTAGAAAATCGTTGAAATCCGACAGCCGCTCGGGGATTTGAGTCGCCCGCTGTTGTTTGTAGAAGTCCATGAATTGATAATACTGCTTCGTCTTCGTATAAACTTGGCCCATATACTCCGTATCGGTCAACCCGGTTTTCCAATTGAAAAAGTTCGTGTTCGTCCCGCCCGGCCAACGAATCCAGCCGAGATCGAGCGCTTTGGTGGTGTCGATGACGTTCTGGTCGGTAAACTCGACGATGCCTTTCTGCAGTTCATCGTTGATCCCGCGAATCGCGTAAGGGATCGTTGTTACGTTCGACGTGTTGATGTCGATCGTGGCGTTGAACGTGGCTGCGCTGACTGTGGACAAACCGGCCACAGGCAAGAGCGAGCCCAACAACAAAGCGGCGGACAGCACTTTCAGCATTTTTTTCATTACTTGGCACCTCTTTCTTGTTTTTATTGCTGCACCTGCAGCATGTTAACGGTCGATCGGACCACCTCCCAAGGCTTCTGAATACGCTTACATTTCTAATTTACCACATTTGTCCACCTGGATTCTATATCCAAAACGACTATCGATCTTTCACTTTCGCTTATTGCACCCCACAAAGTGGATTCATGCTTCGAAGCGGATTCAAGTACTTTGCGGGGACCCCGTAACTGAAAAACCCTACAAAGCGGAGCACTTCTTCGGACGGATTCAGGTACTTTATGTGAAAAAAGAACGGCCCTGCCGCTTGCACAGGGCCGTTCCCGACGTGTCGACGCTACTTCCGCGGAGCGATGTTGGAAAATCCGACGCTCGTGTTGCCCAACGCGTCCACGCCCTTAAGCTTGAAGTAATACTTCACACCTGAGGTGAGTGTATTGTCCGTATAGCTCGTTCCGGTAACGCCGCTGGCAATCATCGTATAGCCGGTATCGGGTTGGGTGCTCCGGTAAATTTTGTACGTGCCGTCCCGCGTTTCGGAGATGCGCATGATCACTTTGTCAAAGTAAGCCGTCTGGTTCGACCACAGCCCATATTTCCCGTTCGCAATGGACGAATCGGTGACGGTGAAAATCGAGTTGTCGTTGACCATCACTTCAAGGCTTGAGCCTTTCATGAGCAGCCGCAAATCCATGTCATTCACGTCCGGAGTGATGCCGTCATTCGCCAGATCGGCCAACGTTCGGGATTGCAGCAAGGTTGTCGCGCCGTTTACATACTTCGCCAATCGGATCGAATCGGTTGCTTTGCCGTACGTCAAGTAATAGTAATTGTCGATATCCTGGAACCGGCCGACGATGCCGACCCGGCCGTCGGAGTCGTAACTGGTGACACGAATGTTCGCCTCCACTTCGTAGTCCGCGAACGAGCTGAGCCCGCGTACCGACACGTTCGTGCCGCTGCTCGCCGATTTGAACACCTTCGTGTTCCGCGAAGCGTCAGGATGGGCGACAACCGTATAGGCTGAGCCCGAACTCGCCGTCCAGCCGCTCGACGTACCGTCCCCGTCTTCGAAATAGCCGAGGAAGTGCTCGTTGTACGAAGGATCCCAATTTAGCGTCGCCGACGTCGAATTCAAAGCGCCGGTAACCGTCAGTTCATTCGGCGCGAACGGCAAGTCGTCGTTCGGGTGGGATGCGTCTTCGCTGGACCAGGCGCTTGTGCCGTATCCATTATAAGCGGCGACCTCGAACGTGTACGTCGAGCCATCCGTCAGCCCGTTGATCAGCGTCCCTGCCACGTTGCCGACATCGATCGGCGTGCCGTAGCTGCCGGAATCCTGCTTGTACCGGACCTTGTACGCTTGGGCGCCGGGCACCGATTGCCACTCGACGATCGAAGCCTGATCCCGCTCCACATACGCCGAACGCATTAGCGGAACGCCTGGTATGGCCAGTTTCACACTAGGCGTATTCTCCGAATCCGTCGTCGCCGTGCTGCCCACCGCCTGAACGTCGAAGTAATACGTCGATCCGGCTGTGAGTCCTGTTACATCCTTCGTTGTCGTCGTATTCGGGATGCTCGTGATCGTGTTGGTCAGACTCGTCGGCGAGGTGCCGTACTTGATCGTGTACGTATTGGCTCCGTCCGCAGGAAGCCACTTCAATGTGGCCGTGCCGGAAGCCGTCGCGTTCGCGTACGAAATCCACGGAGCTTGCGGAGCCAGGTCCGCTTGCGCCGGGGACGGTGTCCACTCCAGCCGCGTTACCGAATATGGCCCGACAGACACCGGATTAGCCACGCCCGTCGCCGTTTGCTCCTGTACCAAATTGTGATTCGTCTTATTGCGCGCCACCGGGTCGGGGTTGCCGCTCCCATCATTCGGCGCATTCACGTACACTTTCGTGAACGTTCCGCCGTACGCAGAGCCATTGATGTTCACGGTGATGTTATGAGTGCTGTCCGACTTATTGACGATGACGAGATAGTTTTTGTTGCCGTAGCTGCCCCGCATCGCCTGGGCGTAGATTGCCGGCATCGTGCCTGTCGTCTTGTCCACCGTCGTCCCACCGGTGACCGTCGTACCCCACAGCGTCGAGGTGTTGTTCAGCGCCTTCTCCATGACGCCCGTATAAATCGCCGGCACCACTTCATAGAAGCCGAAGTTGTACTGGGTCGCATCCGCCTGGATGCCGCGTTGGAAATTGTCCATCGCCTCGGTCGTATGCCGATTGTCCGGGTTCAAATACCCGTTGAACAGGCGGAAGCCGCCCATTGCTTTGACGTTGTCGTTTTTCACCGCCCGCAGAATGCTCTCCGAGTTGAAAATCCCGTGGTACACCGACTCTCCCAGCTTATCGCCGAGCGCCACCCCATATTCTCCGATGAAGATCGGCGCGTTCGGATCCGGCATCTTGGCGATAATGTTGTTGTCGATGAACGAGGAAGAGCCGTCCATGACGGAATTGGCGTCTTTGATCGCCGCCGTCACGCTGCTGCCGCCCCCGTCGTAGCGATGGAAGTTCGCCCCGTCCCAATACGGGTTCGGGTAATTGTAGATCGCATTGTTCCAATTGGCGTCGGCCGCATAGTAGGAGATCATCGTCTTCGCGTTCGGAAGGACGCTTTTGATCGCATCGCTGTACGGCTTCATTTTATCCAAATAATCGTTCACATCCGCGTACAAAGGCGGGTTCGAGGTATAGTGGTACGGCTCGTTCGTCAACTCCCAATACAAAACAGGGATATTGTTGTCTTTGACGAATTTGGCCAAGTCCGACACTTTGTCGACCGTATCCAGCACGTTGATCGGGATCACCGTCTTGGCGCCGACTTTTTGCAGAAAATCGTTGAAGTCCGACAGCCGCTCGGGGATTTGTGTCGCCCGCTGCTCTTTGTAAAAGTCCATGTACTGGTAGTACTGGTCTGTCTTCGGATAAACTTGCGCCATGTATTCCGTGTCGATCAACCCGGTTTTCCAGTTGAAAAAGTTCGTGTTCGTCCCGCCGGGCCAGCGAATCCAGCCAAGATCGAGCGATTTGGTCGTGTCGATGACGTTCTGGTCGGTAAATTCAACGATGCCTTTCTGCATCTCGTCGTTGATCCCGCGAATGGCATAAGGAATCGTCGTCTGGCTGGAGGTGTCGATATCGATGGTGGCGTTGTAGGTGGCGGCGCTGGCCGGGGTGGATAGACCCGCAACCGGCGCAAGAGTGCCGAGCAGGAGCGCGGCGGCTAACACTTTGAACATTTTTCCCATAAACTTCTCACACCTCGTTCCATTGGATATGATGCGGTGAACCTTGCTCTAACGCATGAAGCGAAACTTCATCACCTCCTTTCCGCGAAACGGGAATGTCGTTGCCCAGGTACAGCTTCGGCCAGGCCCTTTCAACCTATTTGCCGGACGCCGCAATCGCCTTATTGGCGTTCTCCTCCGCTTGCCTCAATGCCGTATTGATGTCGAGATCCCCCTTGACAACGGCATCGGCCGCCATGCCCAGCTCCTTGTCGACGAACTTGTCGTAGAACGAGCCCATATTGACCGGTTGATTTTTGTATTTGAAAATGGATTGTTTATTCTTGCCCTTCATGTAGATGAAATCTTTGCCGAACGCTTGCTGCACCGCTCACTTCGATAACCTCCCTGTTTGTTTTGACAGGAAGAAATTAACACACCGCGTCCGAGCCTCGATATAACAGAATCGACGTGAAATTCCTCATTTTCGCTGATTGCGGATAGAGGCGAAAAAACCCCCTTAAATAGGGGGCTTCGGCGCTCAATAATGGCCGTGATGCTCGCGCAACCGTTTGCGGTATTCCCGCGGACTGATGCCTTCCAGGTTGACGAACGCGCGGCTAAAAATATTCTGATTCGCAAATCCGGTCTTCTCGGAAATTTCTTTGATCGAGTACTCCGTGTTGAGCAACAGTTCCTTCGTTCGCCGCATTCGTTCCTGCTGTAAATAATCCATCGGGGAAATCCCCAGCGTCTTGCGGAACAGCATGCGCAGATGGCTTTCGCTGGTGAACACTTGACGCGCCAAATCGGAAATTTTCACGGTGTGGGCTAAGTTGTTCAGGATATAGACGCACACCTTCTGGATCCGCGGGTCGACAAACATCGGCTGATCGGGCAAGGTGGGACGAATGAGACGGAAGAAGCGGGAAAACCACAAGCGGAACATCCCGTCCACCTCCAGCAGGGCGGACGTCTCGTCCACATCGACTTCGTGCGTCGGCACGTGCTTGATTCTGGCGGGAATCGGCCTCAGGTCCAGCCGAAACAGGATGTCGTCGGTGATCTTGAGCAGATGGTGCGAGCACTCGACGATGGCGGCGAACTCGGTCGGCTCGACGTTCGGAATCACGTTCGGGAATCGGTACAGATCGGTAAATTCCAGAGGCTCGACGCGGATATCGCAGCTGACCGTAATGTAATGAAACAGCTCCCGCTCCCCCGGACACGCCTGAACATCGCGCATCACGTGGGGTGGTATGATCACCAGGTCGCCGCGCCGGATCTCCCAGGTTCGCTCCTTGAACGTAATCGTGCGTCTGCCGCCCAGCACCAGCCAAATCAACGTATGCGGAAATGCGACTTGGCCGAGCTCTTCCTCCGGTTTGAACTTCCATTCAATGATCCAATTGAACCGTAAGGACAGGTCTTTGAGAAAACCGACATGGCGGATGTGTCCCAAGCCCAACGCCTCTTTCCCGGATTCTGGCGTTTGTACAAGTTCATTTTGCATCAAACCGGCTAATTTTGGCAAGCCTTAAAACCGTTCAATTCCGCTTATTATCCGGGAAAATGTTGCTGCAATCGCGCCAATTCTTCTTCCGTAACGTGCAAAAAGCAGCCGTGGCGGCGTTGGAACGGGAAGCTGATCTCTTCCTGGGGGATTTCCTCCGACCAGTTCAGCATGTCGCGCGATTCCATGACCCCGTACTTGCCGGCCGCCCAGTAGTCGTAGTAGAGGTACCAGCGCTCTTCGCCTGCGAGCTTCAGCACTTCCGCTCCTTCGGTGACGTTCGGCGTCAAGTGGTCGCTGATGTCGCCGTACCCGCCTCCAAGCTTATCGGACACGGCCAATCGGTTGCGCATCGGGCGGATCGCCTCATCCTTGAAGAACAGGTAGTACCGACCCTCATGTTGGGTAATATTGGAGTCGATCACCGAGTAGCCGGGGTCGAACAGAAGCTCCGCCGGGGTGAACGTCTCCCAGTCCTTGGTGTAGGTTTTA
>JAJFMO010000063.1 GCA_020697475.1 Paenibacillaceae bacterium
TTGGCAATATGCCCGGAATCGGGGCAGTAGCCGACATAACGCGTATCCAGTCCGGCGAACATGACGTCATAATCCGCTTGCGTACGAAACACCGATCCAGGTGGCGAATTAGGGTGCAACGCGCTGACAATCCCCCGCTCATGCGCTCGTCGGCCGACGGCATTGACGCAGTTGAGCGCGTTCCGCTGACGCACTTCGAGATCGCGGCGATCCTGCTCTGCTTTCTGGACCAAGACCAGCTTCGCACCGGGAAAAGCCCCCATATAATCGAGCAGCCGCTCAGCCTCTGCATATTCATCTGCGGTCTCCTGCACATTGCGCCACGGCAAAGCCAGAGTAAACGCCGCAAGCTGCAAATTCCTCACCGCAAGCGCCGCGGCCAACAATGCCGGATCGGCATAAAACTTGCCCAACATGCACACTTCCGCCTCGACCCCGCGGAAGCCCGCTGCCGCCACAACATCAAGGATATGCTCCAACTGGTCGGCATACTTCTCGTAGGACATTTGCCATGTATAAGTCTGGCACCCATAGTTCATCGTCATTGCGACCACCGCCTTAACCAGCCTTAACCAGCCTTAACCAGCCTTAACCAGTTCATATCCTGCTAAGCCCGTCTTAGCTCACTCCGCCCCAACAATCCCTTTCACTCGACCGACTTGTCCGGAAGTCAGCCGCACCTTGATGCCATGCGGGTGCTGCGGCGAGTTCGTGAGAATATCCTTCACGACCCCGCGCGTCAGCTTTCCCGTCGGTTGATCTTGCTTCAGCACGATATCGACTGTGAGCCCCGGTCGAATATCTGCCCGTCGTTGCCCGTTCATAACGCCTCTTCCTCCTGGGTGGCGACCCACCACGTATTGCCGGCGGGATCCTGGAATCCTCCGCGGCGGTCGGGATCGTCCGCTTTGCGCGCCGGTTCCATCACCGAGATGCCTCCAACGTTCAGCGCATGCCGGTACACTTCGACGGCAACCGGCACATACACATGCAGCTGCGAAGCCGCCGCCTTCCATGCGGCCGTCGCTACCCCGAGCATGACGACCGTATCGCCGATGCGCAGCTCCACATGCATGATCGTCCCATCCGGACGGTCATAGCTGCGAAGGATTGGAGCATCGAACACTTGCTGCAGAAACTCAATCTCTCGCCGAGCGTCGGGGGCATCCAAATAGGGTGAAACGCTGGGGTATCCCTCGGGTTTCCACTGATTGCCCATGTTCCTCCCTTTTTACGACGGATAACGACATTTCAATCGGCTCAAAAATCTTAACCATTGTCACAGCCGCTATTTCCGCCAAATGCCCCCGACTCCGACTCTAACGCTTGCCATAGAGACTATTTAAGCTTAATTGATGCATTTTCGGCAAAAACGGTATAATAGCGTCACCCACAATCGTTAGAGCGCAAGAGCAAGGAAAAAGTCTCAAATAACGCCTGCTGTAATCGTTAGATCCGCGGACTGCAGAGGCGGAGTGGAGGCTATCTGCCCAAGGCTCTTCCTCTTCCGTGACTATGCCAATTGGACTTCGGCTTCGGTCTCGATTTCGGCGTAGGCGCCGGGTTGGCTTTCGCTTGTGCAGGCTTCGAGCCGACAGCGCTGGCCCGTGACCTGCTCATCCTGGATGCCTCTCTTCTGGCCGCCTCCGCCTGAGCCGCTTCCGCCTTGGAAGGCGGAGTCGTTACCAGCATTGGATAAGGATGATCCTTCACCTCAGGGATCGTCTTGCCGATCAGTTTCTCGATATCCTTCAGATAAGGAATTTCCTCTATTTCGCAAAAAGAAATCGCGACACCGCTCAACCCCGCCCGTCCCGTCCGCCCGATTCGATGAACGTAAGTTTCCGGGATGTTCGGCAGATTGAAATTGATCACATGCGACAGTTCCTCGATGTCAATTCCCCTGGCCGCGATATCGGTCGCCACCAACACGCGTGTCTGCCCGTTCTTGAAATTGCTCAGCGCCGCTTGCCGCGCATTCTGCGACTTATTGCCATGAATCGCCTGGGCGGTGATGTTCGCCTTGTTCAAATCGCGGGCGACCCGATCCGCCCCATGCTTCGTGCGGGTGAAGACGAGGGCCGAAACGATGGATTTATTTTGCAGCAAAAGGTTCAGTTGTTTCTGTTTATTGCCCTTGTCGATCAAATAAATCGATTGCTCGATCCGCTCCACGGTCGTGGAAGCCGGAGTAATCTCCACCTTCACCGGATTGTTCAGCATCTGGGCGGCCATCTGCGCGATCGCCGGCGGCATCGTCGCCGAGAACAACAGCGTCTGACGCTTGGTCGGCGCCTGGGAGATAATCTTCTTCACATCGTGGATGAAGCCCATGTCCAGCATGCGATCGGCTTCGTCCAGCACGACAATCTCGACATGCCGCAGATCGACGTGCTTCTGATTCATCAGATCGAGCAGCCGGCCCGGGGTGGCGATCACGATATCCGCGCCCTGCTGCAGCGAACGTTCTTGCATCTGTTGCGAAACCCCGCCAACAATCGCGACGTTGCGCATGCGAGTGAATTGGCTGTAGGCTCGAATGTTATCGGATATTTGCAAAGCCAGTTCTCTGGTCGGTGTCAAAATCAAAGATCGAATGCGGCGCGGTCCGCGAGGGTTCCCTTGGGCACTCCCTTGAGCATCTCCTTGGTGTGTGCTTAGCAGTTGGATGATCGGTACGGCAAACGCCGCCGTCTTCCCAGTCCCCGTCTGAGCGCAACCGAGCAGATCCTTACCGGCCAATACCGCCGGAATCGCCTTCTCCTGGATCGGTGTCGGCGTCGCATAATTTTCTTTGCTCAAAGCTTTCAAAATCGCGGGCATTACTTTTAAATCGTTAAATGTCATTGGATCTCCTTTATCTCTCTTGCTTATACTAATAGCGTGAAACAAACTATTATAGCATAGTCTGATGCAAAAAGATAGAGGCGCTCGCACTGCATCAATCAAACAAATCCCCCAGCCGATCCAGCACACTTTTCTTTTTCTTCGGATAGTGCGGCGAATGACCTTTCGGAGGATAGTAAGCGTCACGGTCATATTCGCGCATCCGCCTCGCACGATCGTCATACCACTCATTATAGACCTGGCGTTCTTCCCTGACTTCGGACATTAGTTTTTCCAACTCTCCGCGGTCCAACCATACCCCCTTGCATTGGGGACATATATCAATGTTGACGCCATCCTTCTCAACCTCGCGCATTCGAACTTCGTGACATACCGGACAATTCATCGTGCATTCCCTCCATTTGTTTTTTTCGTTTGCCCAGCCAAAGAACCCCGACAACGACCGCTGCGATAACTCCCCATTTGACCCACAAGTTGTCGAATAAGAATCGGATAGACGGTTCGCTGACGATCATATTGGCAGCGGTGTAAGCAAGCACTGCAGCGCCTGCGGCGATCACCCACGGGTACCGGCGAGTAAGCCGAACAATCATCGTACTGCCCCAGACGACGATCGGAATACTGATCGCAATCCCGGTTATGACCAGCCCGTTGTTCCCGTGCGCCGCGCCGGCTACTGCCAGCACATTGTCTAACCCCATCGCGGCATCCGCGGCAATGATCGTGCCGATCGCCGCCCATACGCTGTTTTTCGCCGCGATTTCGTGTTCCTTTTTCCCCTTCAGCAGATTGAAAGAGATCCATAGCAGGACCAGCCCGCCGATCAGGTACAGCCCGGGAATGTTCAGCAGCCAGACGACGGCCAGCGTGGCCAGGATTCGGATGAGGATGGCGCCGAGGGTGCCCAATCCGATGACAAGTTTATGCTGTTTCTCAGGCACACGTCTGGCGGCAAGTCCGATGACGATGGCGTTATCGCCGGCCAGCACAAGATCAATGATCAGAATGCTGAGCAATGCCGAAAACCATTCCAACGTGAACAGTTCCATTCCTTCACCTCCTTTCGAGAAAATTGAAAAAAGCCTCTACCACGATGGTAAAGGCCTTGAAAATCAATAAAGACCCTTGCCATCCATCGGCAAAGGTCTCGCAAACAACGGTTCACGTTGCCAATAAAGCCGGGGTGTTCAACCCGAATTGACGACTTTACTGCGACTGCTACTCCCCTTCTGCAAAGAAGCGGTATTCAGTTGTCCATGTAGTTGTATACGGAGGGGCGCAAAAAAAGTTCCACGATGCGGGATGGAAATTAGGATAATCGGCGGTGGCGCCGCAAAAACTAACAGCATTGGAAACGGAGGTGAGCACATGGGAGAAAAGACGGAGTTCCGGCCGGGAGAGAAGGCGCCCAACACCGCTTCGTACATCGAGATCGGTGAAAATGATTTTCAGATGGGCATTACCGATCCGCAAAAAATCACCCTGAAAGCGGGCGAGAAGTTTCCCAACACGTCCAACCACAATCGCAAATGGACGAAAATGGAGAGCAATTAACGTCGCCTGAGAAGGCGAAAAAACCTCCACTTCCGCAAGCTAGTGCGGGCTGGAGGTTTTTTCGTTTGTGGTGCGCTATTCTTCGTCGTGGTTGAGCGCGTCCTGGTGGCGGCGGTCGTTCGTATCTTGCTGCAGTTGCTGCGCCTGGAAGCCGTTTACTTTCGGCTTGTCGAGGTCTCCGACGACGTTTTGCAGGTTTTTATCTTCACTTTTCTGGTTCGTCATTGACGTTTCATCCTTTCGCTCTAGAGGTAACATTCGTAGACCGCGGAATCGCGGCTATTCGAAACATACTGTTACCCAAACGAGAGGATTTCATGCGCTGGCCAAAGCTCTAACGATTGTCACAGCCGCTATTCCTATGAAATGGCCGACTTTTTTATTTAAACGATTACCACAGAGGCTATTTGCAATATCAGAAGCCATTTTTGGCGAAAACGACGAAATAGCGTCGCTCACAATCGTTAGAATTCTAAAGCCGGGAAAAAGCCTGAAATAGCGTCCGCTATAATCGTTAGAATCCGGTTCGGCCTAAGCCACCCTCGCCCCATTGCCAAAACCTTACACCTTCATAACTCCGCCGGTGCTCGCCGAGGTGACCAGCTTCGTGTAGCGGCCGAGGTAGCCGGTCGTAATCTTCGGCGTGAACCCCTTCCAGTTCGCTTTGCGGCGCGCCATCTCCTCGTCGCTGATCTTCAGCTCGATGCGGCGATCGATCAGGTCGAGCTCGATGATGTCGCCGTCTTCGACGAACGCGATCGGCCCGCCCTCCGCCGCTTCCGGCGAAATGTGCCCGATGCTGATGCCGCGCGACGCGCCGGAGAACCGCCCGTCGGTGATTAGCCCGACCTTGGCGCCCAAGCCCATGCCGACGATCTGCGACGTCGGGGCGAGCATCTCCGGCATGCCGGGACCGCCCTTCGGCCCTTCATAGCGAATGACGACAACGTGGCCTTCCTTCACCTTGCCGTTCGCAATACCGAGCAGCGCATCCTCTTGCGAGTCGAAGCAAATCGCCGGGCCGACGTGCCGTCCGCCGACTTCCTTATCAACCGCGCCGACTTTGATGATGCCACCGTTCGGCGCCAAATTGCCGAACAGCACGGACAGCCCGCCCTGCTCGCTATGCGGATTGTCCAACGGATGAATAACATCCTTGTTCAAAATGTCGCATCCCGCCACGTTCTCCCGCAGCGTCTTGCCGGTTACGGTCAGGCATTCGCCGTTCAGAATACCCGGTCGCTTCAGCAGCTCGTTGATAATCGCACTGACCCCGCCGGCATGATGCACGTCCTCGATATGGTAGTCCGAGGCCGGAGCGATCTTGGCCAGATGCGGTACGCGCTTGGCCACCTCATTGATCTGCTCGATCGGGTACTCGAAGCCCGCCTCATGCGCAAGAGCCAACGTATGTAGCACCGTATTGGTCGAGCCGCCCATCGCCATATCGAGCGCAAACGCATTATTGATCGTATCCATCGTAACGATGTCACGCGGCTTGATTCCGCTCTCGATCAGATTCATCAATTGTTTCGCCGATTTCTTTACGAATTCCTTACGTTCTTCCCAGATCGCCAAAATCGTGCCATTGCCCGGCAACGCCAACCCCAGCACTTCGGCAAGACAATTCATCGAGTTGGCCGTAAACATCCCGGAGCACGAGCCGCAAGTTGGGCAGCCGTATTGCTCCAGCTCGGTCAGTCCGGCTTCGTCAATCTTGCCTGCCTGGTACGCGCCGACGCCCTCGAACACCGAAGTGAGCGAAATCGAGCGCCCCTTGCTATCCTTGCCCGCCTTCATCGGCCCGCCACTGACGAATACCGTCGGAATGTTGACGCGCAGCGCCCCCATCATCATGCCTGGGGTGATCTTGTCGCAGTTGGGGATACACACCATCCCGTCGAACCAGTGCGCATTCACCATCGTCTCCACTGAATCGGCGATAATTTCGCGGCTCGGCAACGAATAGCGCATCCCGATATGCCCCATCGCAATCCCGTCGTCGACGCCGATCGTGTTGAACTCGAACGGCACGCCGCCCGCTTCGCGAATCGCTTCTTTCACAATCTTGCCGAACTCCTGCAGATGCACGTGCCCCGGAATGATATCGACGTATGAATTACACACCGCAATGAACGGTTTGTTGAAATCCTCTTCCTTGACCCCAGCGGCTCTCAGCAAGCTGCGATGAGGCGCACGGTCGAAGCCTTTTTTGATCATATCGCTGCGCATTTTTGCCTTAGACATATTCTATAACATCCTCCTGATCCCAAAATGTACTGTACCCGAACCACCCGGAACCCCTCCGGCCGAAAACAGTCGCTTTGTCCATTGTGCCGCAGATTTATGCATTTTTCAACAAAACTTTTTGCAACAAATAATCAGGGGGATTTCTGGCAAACACTAGAGTTTGACCGGACAGTGTAACCGTAGGGGGAAGGAAATGAGCGAAGGGCTTGTCGTAATCGTACGGGGGTTGATTGGATTTCTTGCGCTCTTGATCTTCGCCCGCGCGTTCGGCAAACAGCAGATTAGCCAACTCACCTTCTTTGACTATGTGCTGGGCATCACGATCGGCTCGATGGCCGCGTCGCTGACGACCGGCTTAACGAGCAAGGCGTGGCCGCATTGGGTCGGGCTGTTCACCTGGAGAACGATATCAAACATCAAATGGCTCGGATTGACGGATTCATCGAAGCAGAAGATCGCTCGGGGGCGCTCGCCGAGATGGCGGAGCTGAAGGGGCATTGGAAGGATCTGGGATCTTGACCGGCGACAACGTCCCCAGGACCGTGAGAGAGGTTCTGCCTTAGAACTTGTCCTGATAGAGTCCCTGCTCCTTCATCCGGTAGTAAGCATGCTCGTACGGCGACTCCGCCAACCGCTTCGGGCCGTTACGCACATCGATTCCCATGCTGATGCGGGACGGATAATGGCTGTAGATCATCAGACGGCGCGGCAGAAGGGTGCCGTTGGGACGGGAATTGTGCACCAGCAAAGCATGGAATAGCATGACCGAACCGGCCGGGGCGAGAATGTCCACACCACCGGAAGGATCGACCAGACCGGATTTCACTTCCCATCCGATATCGGCCTTCTCGTGCTCCAAGTGAGACTTGTGTGTTCCCGGCCAGACGTGCAGCGGTCCGTTGTCCACCGTGCAATCATCGATCGAAATCGCGGAAGAGAGAACGTCCTGCGGATAATTTTGCGCCTTGTAATAGGCCCAATCGTTATGAATCGGAAACCGATCGTCGCCCTGCTTGATCGGCAGCCCTTCCACCGGATTCGGCAGCGGTTGCTTGTAATTCAACTTCTCCTCCATCAGCACCGGCCGGCTGCCCATAATCCGGGCCAGAGGTCCGATCAACCGCTCATCGTTAGACACTTGGCTCAAGTAAAGAGACAGATCGTTGATCGGCTGGATTTTGCGAACATGCTGATTCCCCTCCGGCATTAACGTCCAATCCAGACGCCCGCTCTTTCGCTGATTTGCGAGCGACGAATTGATGATGAGCCGCAGAATGTAATCCGCTTCCTCGCGCATGCGCCGAACTTCTTCATCATTAAATGCTTTCTCCAGAATCAGATATCCGTCTCTGTCAAATTGATCGAGCTGCTCTTGAGTTAACTCATAATTTGCCATTTGACTTTGCCTCCAGGTTAGTGGATTGCTTCGGAAAAATATCCCCACCCCGTAATTGTATTGTTTCTTCTCTTTGTTGACAAATCCGGGAAATTGCCGCTTACTCCCCGGGCAGATCAACGTCAATCTACAGAAAAGGCGCAAACCATCCCGAAGGTATGGCGTGCGCCTTTATGGTCCTGCTGTAGGAGGCCGTGGATTCCGGCTTTACGGATTAGCCGCGATAAACTGGTCGGCCTGCTCCTGGATTTCCCGAAGCACGGTGTTGACATCCTTTTGCTCCAGAGCGAGCTTCGCTTTTGCGCCGCGAACCATTTTCAGAATATCGTTATCATATTTGGAATCCGGAGGGGAAGGACTTGGCGTCATCTTGAAGATGGAGGCAACATTCTTCCCTTCGAACACCGGGTTGCCCTTCATATAATTTGTCTTGAACTTCTCATCGGTTAGCGGGCTGATGCGGCCCGCCTTGATCATCTCCAGTTGCACCTCGTCAGACTCGGCAACCTGGATCACGGCGAACGCCTCATCCTTATGCTTGCTCAGATTGGATATCGCAAGAGAAGCCACCCCGGTGTTGCGGCTCATTCCTTCATGTCCTTTGACATAGGGGAGGGTCACCAAATCCCAGTTTCTTGACTTGGCCACTTCAGGCTTGGTCATCTTGCTGGCCAAATCGCTTGCCCAAATCGGGTACATAGCCAGATTGTCCTTGAAAAAGTCGTAATCAATCTGCTTTCCATTAACATACCCGGGTGTATCGACTACTTCCTTGATAATTCGCAGCACCGAAGCCCACCCTTCGTTGTTGATGGCCGCCTTCTTCGTCTTGGGGTCGTAGTAAGGCAACGCCAGCTGCGAACCGACTGCTTCGACCCGCCAAGGGTCGATCCCGATATAGTTGATGCCGGCATCCGTCCTCGTCAATTTTTTGCCCAATGCAATCGCATCATCCCACGACATGCCGTCCTTCGGATAAGCCACCCCAAATTTATCGAAAATGTCCTTGTTATAAATCATTGTGGCCAGATTCAAGCTGAACGGCAACGATACGAGTTTCCCGGGATCCGGTTCAAATCCCATCATCGCCCCGTCTTTCGCCGACTTCTGGTACCGGTTCAGGTCCATCCCGTTCTTTTTGACGTAAGGGCCCAAGTCTTCGATGATCCCTAAATTGATCCAAACCGGCATCGTTTTCGGAGCGGTATAAATAATATCGGGAAAGCTGTTGCTGGTTAACAAATCCTCGGGTGAACCGCCTTGTACATCGCTGCGGACGATTTCCATCGAGATGTTCGGATACTTCTTGGCCACGGGATCGGCAAAATATTGCTTGAATTCCTGGTCGCTAATACTCCCCCCGTTGTGATACATACGTAAGGTGATCGGACTGGTCGTAATCTGTGGCTTGTTATCTTTTTGTACTTGGTTGTCATGGTTTGCAACGGATTCAGAACCGCTTTCTTTGCCTTTGCTCGAACAGCCGGCCAACACAAGCAATGCGGCGAGGAAAAGCAGCGATAACGCGGTTGCAACTCTCCTATTGTACATAGTTTAGTCATCCTTCCTTGTTTTCTGCATGAGTCCATTATATAGGAGCCCGCTCGGAAGCCACAGGTTAAGAACTGGCGAAAAATCGTACAAATCTGTCATTCTGACTGCGCGATCATGGTATAATGGAAGGCATAGGTACAGGTTTCGGAAGGAAAGGAATGGGGTTAACGATGGAGGAAAATACGAGGGAACCGGCCGCCCTGAATGAGCATGTCCATTATTCCCATCCGTTGCTCAGATACTTGATTCGTCGGCTCAACGTGTCGCATGACAAGGTTTGGAACAAATGGCATTATCACAAGGAAGTGGAGATATTGCTGTTGCTCGAAGGGGAGATGGTCGTAGAAACAGTGGAAAATGTGAACCGGCTGCAAGGGCCGTTCGATGTGCTGATCATCGGATCCAATCGCTTGCATCGAACCAAACGGCTGCAGCCGGTGCAGCAAATCTTATTCCAGTTCGATATGCTGGCTCAATTGGATCAATATACGAAATCGTACTCTCCGCTGTTAATGGAGTTATCCGGCCCGCTGGACCGGCTGAACGAAGCGATGGCCGCCGACCCTGACGTAAAGGAAAGCTTCACTCGCCTGTTGCTGCATATTTATGAAGAAGCAAGCGGTGGGAAGCCGGGGTTCGAGGTTTCGATCAGCGGATCCATGAAACAATTGCTGGCGCTGATGATCCGCCACATGGCGCAAGAGGATCCGATGTCGCCGACGGATTGGCAGCGGCTGAAGCCGGTGCTTGATTATATCGAAGAGCATCATGCGGATTCGGTGCGCATCCACGACGTGCTGCCGCTTGTCCATCTCGAATACCATTATTTCATCAAGTACTTCCATCAACGCATCGGCATGTCGTTCGTCGAGTACTTGCACCTGCGCCGCATCAAGAAGGCTGAGCATCTGCTGCTGACCGAACCGCTGAGTATTGCCGATATTGGACTCCACTCCGGCT
>JAJFMO010000550.1 GCA_020697475.1 Paenibacillaceae bacterium
GCCACTTCTTGACCCATGGCGTCTGATGCCGTAAGCTCTTCCAGTCCTGATCCATCTTCCACAGCATCGGCGCGATCCAGAAGACGCCGGATTCCTGCAGGACGATCTTAAGCGTCGGGAACTTCTCAAAGACACCTTCGAAAATAAAGCTGGCCAGATGTGCGGACATTACCTGCGGTCGAAGCGCCCGATATTCCGCATAATAGGTGACATACCCCGCGCCTGTAGGGGCCGGATTCATCCCTAAACCCTCCATGCTGACATGGATCGTGAACGGCAAATTATGCTCTGCGCACGCTTCGTAGATCGGGTGGTAGAATCGGTGTCCATAAGGCTTTTCCGCACCACTCGAGACGATCACCTGCACGATGTCGGGATGATCGCCGACGCGGTTGATCTCCTGGGCAGACAATCCAGGGTCCTGCTTCGGAATGAATATGGAGCCCTTGAACCTGCTGTCGGCCGCCAGCCACCGTTCAGCAATATAATCGTTCTTGGCGGTAGCGAGCGCTGCGACAAAATCGATATCCGGCAGCGTATGCGGCGAATAATCGGCCGCTGTCAATACTCCATACTCGATCTTGAACGGATCGAGCAGCTTTTCCCGAAAATGCTGGACAATATCCTCGGTTTTCCCGCTCGCCGGCTCTTTGTCTTCCATCAACCGTCCCCGCCTGCCTCCGTTCAAATAGATCGACGGTACGTGCCGGGGGCCAAAATCGTCGACCATTTCCCGATAAAATCGGGGCATATAATCCTTGATCTCGCCCATCGGGGTACTGTTGTGGATGTCACAATCGATAATCGACCGTTTCATCGGGGAAGTCTCCTTTTGCGTCTTTACTGCTTCTGAAAGGTTCACTGCTTCCTCACCTCCGGCAAATGATGTTGTTAGCTGTTACTTCAAAGTGTAGTGAAATGCAATTCCAGGGACAATGAGCGCGTCAACAATAATCGGAACAAATCTACAATAATCAAGTGTAACTATGAGCATTTGATTATAATGGAAAATTCCTGCCTTGAGAGGTGGAATTTCTGTATAATGGAAATTGAGTTGTCGCTGGGAGGTCCATATGAGGAAGATTGTGGTTATTCAACATTGTCAATCCGAGCATCACATTAACAATATGACCGGTGGGTGGACGGATACGCCGCTGACCGAGCTGGGAAGAAAGCAAGCGGAGTTGCTGGGAGAGAAGCTGAAATCGGTTCTGAAGGACAACGACGACGGGGAAAAATTCACCCTTTACAGCTCGGATCTGCTGCGGGCCAAGCAAACGGCGGACATCGTCGGGGCGCGGATCGGCCTGCCGGCTGCCTATGACCGGGAGTTGCGTGAGGTCAACTTGGGAGTAGCCAACGGCCAGACGAAAGCGTGGGCGCACAAGCACCGCATTCCGCGGCCATCGGCCGGCTTTGATATCGATTACCGGGAATACTTGCATGCGGAGTCGTGGCGGCAATTTTACGATCGAGTATGCCGATGTTTGGAGAGAATTTGCGCCGCCGATCCGAATCACCTGATCATCGTCACGCACGGCGGGACACTTGGGTACATCATCGCCTGGTGGCTCGGGCTCACCCCGGAGATGCTGGAGAAAGCGTATTTTCCGACTTTGCCCGGCAGCTATTCCCTGTTGCACAGCAACGGGTACAACCAGCGGACGTTGCGGCAGCTGAACGACACGGCGCATTTGGACCCCCTGAAGCAGGAGCAGCAAGCGGCGAAGACACAGAAGAAAAACGGCGGCGGGGCGGGCAGTACGAGCAATGCGAGCAATGCGAGCAATACGGACGCCAACTTCGTATACGATCTGGTTCTCCCAACGCACGGGCAGCACTTTGCTGAACTACGCGCTAAATTCAACCGGGGTGGCAGGGCAGCCCAACGAGTGGCTGTACGGGAAAGATCCCAAGACGATCACCCAGGCGAATGTGGAGCGGATGTGGGCCGGGGGAACGACGGAGAACGGAGTATTCGGGCTGAAAACATCCCTGAAGCGGGAGTGGATCGACGCCTTTCGTCAACTTTACGCCCTGCCGGAGACGGCGACACGGGCGGAAGTTTGGCAAGCCGCCTTTCCCAACTGCAACAAACATATGTATATGACCCGTCGTAATAAAGTGAGGCTGGCGGTATCCTGGTGGCGGGCGATCATGTCAGGGGAGTGGCATCGACAGCACGGGGACAAGCCTCAGGAGAGTGATCTGTCCGACAAGTACAATTTTGACGCGATCCGCCATCTGTACATCGAAAGCTCGATGCGCGAAGCGGCGTTGGAAGATTTTTTCACCGAGGCGGGAATCGTTCCGTTGACGATCGTGTACGAGGATTTCATCCTTGACTACGAAGGCACGGTGCGCAAAGTTCTGGAATTTCTGAATATTCCGTCGGCTCATGTGCCGATTGCTCCGCCGTCGCACGACCGGTTGGCAGACGACGTGTCGGAGGAATGGGTGCAGCGTTTCCGCGAGGAGTTGCAACAGGACTGGAAAAATCGGGCCTGGTAGGGGTAAGGGAGAGGAGAAGCGTTTCGTGTCGTTTATTTCAAAGTTAAAATGGTTTTTCTCCATGCGCTTGAAGCACTATGTACTGGCAATCTCACTGATGGTCATTGCCAGCATTATGGGGGTCATTCCGCCGAAAATCATCGGCAACGTGATCGACCATATCCGCATCGGCCAGCTGACCGCGCCGGAGTTGTCGCGCACCGTTTTGCTGCTGGTCGGACTGTCCGTGCTGATGTACGTGAACACGTACTTCTGGATCACGATGCTTTACGGCAACTCCGTGCTGCTGGAGAAAGTGATGCGCGGCCGGTTTATCAACCATCTGATGGGGATGAAGCCGTCGTTTTACCACCGCAACCGCTCCGGCGACCTGATGGCGCTCGCCACCAACGACGTCCTGGCGGTCAGCAATACGGCCGGCTTCGGGGTGATGACGCTCGTCCACACTGTCGTCGGGGGCACGGTCGTCATCGTCACGATGGTGACGTTGATCAGTTTCAAGCTGATGATCGCAGCCCTCTTGCCGCTGCCGATTTTGGCGTTCGCGATCAGCAAGCTGGGGATGGCGATGCGCAACCGGTTCAAGGACTCCCAAGCCGCTTTTGGAAAAATGAACGACCACGCCCTCGAGTCGATCTCCGGGATGAGGGTGCTGCGTTCGTACGTACAAGAGTCCGCCGATGTGAGCGCGTTTAATGATGTCACCCAAGACGTGATGCATAAAAATATGAAGGTCGCGCTGATCGGCGCCTCGTTCCAACCGGTCATTTCGCTGATCGTCGGATTAAGCTTCTCGATCGGTCTCGGCTACGGCTCTTATCTCGTCTTTCAGGGGAATATCAGCCTTGGCCAGCTCGTTTCCTTCAATATTTATCTCGGTCAGCTGATCTGGCCGATGATCGCCTTCGGCGAATTCATCAATATGCTGCAGCGCGGAACCGCTTCGGTCGATCGGATGGATAAAACGTTGGCCGAACAGTCGGACGTAGCCGATCCGCAGGAGCCCATCGACGTGCCGGCGCCGGAGAACTTCGTGATGCGAGGCTTGACGTTCCGCTACCCCGGCGCCGCTATGAACAGCCTGGAGCAAGTGAGCTTCCAGCTGGATCAAGGGCAGACGCTCGGCCTCGTCGGGCGCACGGGCAGCGGCAAGTCGACGCTGCTGAAGCAACTGCTGCGGCAATACCCGATCGAGCCCGGGAAGCTGCTCGTCTCCGGCGTGCCGATCGATCGGATCGCGCAGGCTCAAATCGCAGGATGGATCGGCTATGTACCGCAGGAGCATATGCTGCTGTCGAAGACGATCCGCGAGAACGTGGCGCTCGGCAAGACCGCCGCCACCGAAGCTGACATCCGCCGGGCACTGGACATGGCCGTCGTCACTCAAGACGTCGAGCAGATGAAGGACGGGCTCGAAACGCTGATCGGAGAGAACGGCATTATGCTTTCCGGCGGTCAGAAGCAGCGGGTGGCGATCGCCCGGGCGCTGATCGGCGACCCGCAGGTGCTTATTCTCGACGATTCGCTCAGCGCCGTCGACGCCCGCACGGAAAGTGCGATCTTGTCCAACATTCGTCGGGAGCGCCAAGGCAAAACAACGTTGATTGCCACGCACCGCCTGTCGGCAGTCGCACACGCCGATTGGATTCTCGTTCTCGACGACGGTAAGGTCGTCGAGGAAGGAACGCATGAGCAATTGCTGGCCCGCGGGGGCTGGTACAAGTCACAATATGACCGCCAGCAGCTGGAAGCAGGCTTGCTGGGCGACGCCGTCGACGAGGCGGAAGAGGAGGTGACGGTCCGTGAATAGCAAAATCGCGATCATGCGGCGGCTGGCCGTCTATGTCAGCAAATACAAAGGAAGAATCGCTGTCGCCTTACTGGTGCTGGTCGCCTCCGTCGGAGCGCAGCTTGTCGGGCCGTTCATCGCCAAGACGATTATCGACCGTCACATTACCGGCATCGAGCACCCGTGGTATGCGGTGGGAGCAGGCCCGGCCCCGGCGGCGGGAGTGCCGACCGTGAAGTACGAAGGGGAGACGTATGTCCGCAGCGACTGGCTTGGGTCAGCCGGTGACGCCGGGGATGCAGGCACCCCACCGGCTTCGTGGCGGGAAGTGCGAATATT
>JAJFMO010000551.1 GCA_020697475.1 Paenibacillaceae bacterium
GCTGGTGAAGAACGGGTTCGTCTTGATCGACGAGGGGACGGATCCTCTGTCGGGGAAGAAGTTTGAGCGCTATAATTTGGCGCCGTTATACGAGAAGTTGGCGGAGCGGGCGGCGGCGGAGATGGAGAGCGATTTGCCGGCACGTCCGGTAACGCTGAGTCCGGGCAAAGACGATCTGTACTCTGCGTTCGAGCAGGAGTTCGGGCGGCCGCTCACGCCGATGGAGCTGGAGATGATCACCGGCTGGATAGAGAAGGATCGCTATCCGGAGGAGCTCATTCGTTTTGCGCTTAAGGAAGCGGTATTTGCAGGGAAGCTGCATTTTCGCTACGTCGATCGGATTTTGGTGAACTGGCGCAAAAACAAAGTGATGACGACTCAGCAGGCGAAGGAGCATGCAAAGCAGTTTCGCGGCGCTCGTTGAGTGGCGGGTGCCATGGGGGCGGCGGTGAGGGGGCGAATTACGCCCTCGATGAACTTTTCAAAAGCTCCCGCCGATACACATATTCGAACAGGAACTCAAAAGCCTCCAGATGCTTCTTCGCCTCGAAGGCGTTCGCCCCCCAGGCATAAATGCCGTGGGCCCGCAGCAAAATCCCCGGAATCCGCGGCCGAATCGCACCCTCAATCAGTCCGGCGATCCGCGGAATATCTGCATAGTTTGGCACGATCGGCACGTCGATCTGCGCGCCTTCATCCCAAATGTTGAACGCCTTGATCAGCTCGACCCCGGAAATCGGCACCGATCCTTGCTCCCCATACAGCTCGGAAATCAAGTTGTTGAACACCGTATGAATGTGAAAAACGGCACCGCACCCGGTCAAACGGTAAATTTCGCAGTGGATCAGCGTTTCCGCCGACGGTTTGAGCCCGGTCGGCATCGCCGGCTTGCCGTACTCGTCGACCAGCAGAAAGTCCTCCGGTGTGCTCACTGACTTGTCTTTGCCGCTGGCAGTGACGACAAACCGAAGCGGGTTCGCGTCCGCTCCTCCCACTCGCAGTGACAAATTACCACTCGTTCCGGCAAACCAGCCTTTGGCGGCAAAGCCTTCCTTGACCCTCGTCAGTTGCTCAAAAGCGCGCTGCACGTCCTCCATCGGGATCGATTCGTAGTTTATGTTTTCACCGTTCATTCGGCTGTTCCTCCAATTTGGCGATTATATCGAAGAATGTTTCGAAGGGGTAAAAAGGCAACGCCAACTGTTCGCACAAACCGATGAGATGAGAACGGGCGAATACAAGGTCAGCCAGCTTGGCGCCTTCGAAGTCGGTCACGCTGTCGCCGATCAAGATACGTTTGTACTGATCCCGGGGGAAGCGGCGGATAATCGTTGTTTTGCACATGCCACAATGGTTGTGGCAATGCTCGTCGCACGGATGTGGCCATTCGATGAGGACTTGTTCGCCTTCGAAATTGCCTGCGTTGCAGTAAATATGGTCGGGTGCGATCGCAAAAGGCGCTAGCGCCGAATAGACGAAGAAGTCGATACCGCCGCTGGTGACATAAAACTCGATGTCATGGCGGCGACAGTAGTCGAGCAACTCACCGAATCCAGGGCGGATTTGGCAAGCATTGACGGCATAGTCGACGATTTCTGCTTTGCTAGAGGAAGGCAGCAGGGAGAATAAGCTCCCGACCCCTTCCTTGATCGAAATTTCCCGACCGACGATGCGTTCAACAAGTTTATCCCACCCAGGCGGCTGAAAATGCTTCATAATCGCCACGATATTGTCGTTAATCGTGATCGTGCCGTCGAAGTCGCAGAAGATGACCGGCTTCCTCACTCTTTGGCCCCCCAGGCGTCGATCGCTTGCTGCAGCTCGGGATGTCCGTTAGCCGCATATTCACGCAAGGAGACGCCGGCGAGGCAGGCGTCGATCGCCTGGCGAAACGCCCGGCCGCCCGCTGCTGCACCCCCAGGATGCCCGTGAACACCCCCGCCGGCATTGACGACCGTGTCATGCCCGAAGTCGCGCAAAATCCAAGGAGTGAGGCCGGGGTGGATGCCCGCGGACGGCACCGGGAAGCTGGGAGCCAGTGTATGTAGAGCTAATGCGCCGTTCGGCACATTGTAAGTTGATAGGTAGTCCTGTTGCATATCTTGCGTGAGTAGGACGTGCTTAATCGCCATGTTCTCTTCCCGGGGCATGACAACGGAGCCGTAAGGGGAAGGGAATAGGGCGAAATCGGCGCCGGCCAGCCGCAGCAGCTTGCCCAAAAGGAGCGAAGCGCTGATTCCATGGTGAGGCGACGGGTAGATAGCACCTGCCAATGCCGGGTGAGCCATAATCGGAACGTTGATCGAGGAGTCGGCGGCAAGCTCATGCAGCACGTCGAAACCGTACGCCAAGACGTTGAACAACAGGGCGTTGGCGCCGGCGTTGATTGCCTTGTGCGCCGTGTCGATCAGCCGGGACGTGGGACCGGTCAAGTTGGCAGCGTACAGCAGCTTTTGCCCGGTTTCGCGTTCGGCGACTCGGGCAGCTTCCATGCACGTCTCCACTCGGCGCTCAATCGGAGTCAGCGGATTTTCGAACAAGATTTCATCATCCTTGATCAGATCGACGCCGCCAAGAGCCTGCTGAAGAAACTGCTCACGCAACCCTTGCAGATCGTAACCGATGACGGATTTGAAAATGCACATAAGCAGCGGACGGTCATGAACGCCGAGCAAGTCGCGCACTCCGGTAACGCCGAATTTCGGCCCGGAGAAAGCTTGCATGAACGAGTCGGAAAATTTCAGATCGATCAGTTTGATCCTTCCGTCCATCGACAATTTGCCGAACACGGTGACCAACAGCGCCGGAATGTCGCAGCTGAAGTTGATTTCGGGATAGGCGATCTCGATGTCAGCGTAGCGGGAATTGGCCGATCCGTTCACTTCGGACTCGGACGGTTCGTGGACAGTTACGCTAACCACTTGGCCGAGGTGCTTTTCCATCTCCGCCTTCCGCGCGGCCGGCAAGTCGGTCCAACTTCCGACGGTTAAACCGACGGCGATTCC
>JAJFMO010000552.1 GCA_020697475.1 Paenibacillaceae bacterium
CGATGCAGCATAAGAGCATTCTGCAGGGGGCCGACGCGGAGCATGACATCAGCCATGTGGTGTTTGACCATGTGACGGTTGGCGGGAAGGCGGTTGGACCCGACGATTTCGACGTTGACGACGGCTCGGTGTCCGATGTAGAGTTTGTCGGCGGGGAGTAGGGTGTGTGCGGGATCGGGTGTACGTGGCGTGGGTGCAGCAGGTGTGCCGACAGGTTGTTCGTGTGCTCCCGATGGTCGCCGACTTGCTCGAGTACGTGCGCTTCTGTTGTGCTCTAAGCTTCGGTACCCGGGGTGCCGCAGCGGCAGGTGCATAAGTGCACGATAATTTTGGCAAAAAGGGTTAGCACCTGGTTGGCGGCGGTTTGGAGATGAGGCTGCGATCAGGCGCACTTCTGCACTTTGATGTTATGCCCCCACTCCCGCTTGTTGCGGGTATGGGGGCTTTTTTTTGCTGTAACGGCCAACACAGGCGCTTAGACGATTTACCTGGCGTATTCACGGGTGTAACGGCCACAGTGGCAGCTTAGAAGGGGATTTGCCCCTTCAATCGGCGATCTTGGCGCTGTAAGCTGCGGTGGTGTCCGTTAGACGCCGAATTGCGGCAATTTGTGTCTCTAAGCTGCGCCTGTGGCCGTTAGCGGCTGGAGGGGCAGGAAGCAGAGGGGAGTGTGGGTAGCGTGAGTGAGTCGCCTCAAATATTCAAAGCAATTGCCGTGCGGCGGCGGTGATGCTCGATGAACTCCTCGTCCAACTCGTAGCCAAGTCCCGGTTTCTGTGAAACCGCGACTTGGCCTGCGACGATGCGAAACGGTTCGCTGAACAGCTTCTCGCGGAGCGGGTTCGAGTTCGAGTCGAACTCGAGAATCGCCCCGCCCGGCACGGCAGCGAACAGCTGGATGCTCGCGGCGAGGCAAACGGCGCTGTTCAAGCAGTGCGGCGCATACGGAATGTCCCGCACCAGCCGCGCTGCTTCGATGGCGGCGATCATGTCGCTGATCCCGCCGCTTTTGCTCGCGTCCGGCTGGACCAAGTCGACGCAGCCCCGTCGCACCGCCTCAGCGAACATCGCCGGGGTGTAATAGTTCTCCCCCGCGGCGACGGGGATGCCGGTCTCTTCGCGGATGATGCGCATATCGTCCATCTGCATGCAAATGACCGGCTCCTCGATCCAGCGCAGGCCGAACTCGCGGTACTCGCCGAGACGCCGGAGGGCCGTGGCGAGATCCCACGCCTGGTTGGCGTCGATCATGAGCGAGTCGCCCTCCTGCAGCATGCCGCGCAACGTCTCCAGGTTGCGGCGATCTTGCGCTTCGTCGGCGCCGACACGCAGCTTGAACGCGCGGATCCCCAGCCGCTGATGCTCGGCTACCGTCTCCGCCAAGCGGTACGAGTTCAAGCCGCTCGCATACACCGGCACCTCTTGCAGGCATTCGCCGCTGAGCACCCCACCGCCACCGTCGAGCAACTGACATATCGGCTTGCCGTGAACCCGCCCGGCCAAATCCCACAACGCGGTGTTGATCCCGCTGATGCTGTGATGCGTCGGGCCGATCATGCCCGTGTGATACGTGAGCACATGATGGACATTATGCAGCTTGGCGGTTACGCCCGCGATATCGAGCGCATCCTCGCCGATCAACAGAGGCGCCATCCCATGCATCAGCGTCGCCAGTTTCTCGTGGATGCCCCATTCCGGGAACGTGTTCCAAATTTCTCCGATGCCGAAGTGGCCGGAATCGCTGACTATTTTCACCAACAAACACGTTCTCTTATCGAGACGGCCGAAATGGGTAACGATCGGTCGCTCCAGCGGCACTTCGAGGATGATCGGTTCGACTCTGGCGATATGCATCGAGCATTTCCCCCTTTTTCCTATCGATATTAAGTTGAGTTCTCTCCATTATAGCAAAACCTCTTCTGAACCCTATCCGCAAAATATGCGCAGAAAACAGCCATATCAAGCAATATCGGTGGAGATATTACAGCGATCTTGCGATATGATGAGCAATGAGGAAGCTGTATGTTGCGAGGCGAGGGTGAAAAAGGAGGAGGTCCGGGATGGAAATGCCGGTAGTGGAAGTTCCCGATTTCCCGAAACGGGAATTTTCCGTAGCCGATTATGGCGCGATGGGCGACGGCAGGGCGATGAATACCGAAGCGTTCGCTGCAGCGATCGAGGCTTGTGCGGCGGCAGGCGGCGGGACGGTGCGGATTCCGGCCGGCGTCTGGCTGACGGCGGCGATTCGCCTAAGGAGCAACATTAATCTGCATGCCGAGGAAGGGGCTTTGGTACTTTTCAGCGACAAGTTCGAAGATTATCCTCTGATCCCGACGAGCTACGAAGGCCGGCCGTCTTATCGTTGCATTTCGACTATCTACGGGGAAAACCTGGAGAACATCGCGATTACCGGCAATGGAGTGTTCGACGGCTCGGGCCAAGCGTGGCGCAAGGTGAAGAAGTCGAAAGTGACGGATTCGCGTTGGCGTGAGCTCGTTCGTTCCGGCGGATCTGTCGAGCCGAATGCCGATGTTTGGTGGCCGAGCCGGGAAGCGATGGAAGGCGAAGCGCTGGTGGCCAAGCTGGTGGCGGAAAACTCGACGAACCCTGACGACTTTCTCGCGGCGCGGGAGTTTTTGCGGCCGGTTATGGTTGGTCTGCGGGCTTGCCGCAAAGTACTGCTGGACGGCCCAACGTTTCAAAATTCCCCCGCCTGGTGCCTGCATCCGTGGGCGTGCGAGCACTTGACGATTCGCAACGTGACGGTACTCAATCCGGAGTATGCGGCCAACGGAGACGGGCTCGATCTCGATTCGTGCAGCCATGTGAACGTTTCCGATTCGTTATTCGATGTGGGCGACGACGCGATTTGCCTGAAATCCGGCCGCAACGAGGAAGGCCGCCGATTGGGCAAGCCGACGCAATATGTAACGATCCGCAATTGCCGGGTGTACCGCGCGCACGGGGGATTCGTCGTCGGCAGCGAAATGTCCGGCGGCGTT
>JAJFMO010000553.1 GCA_020697475.1 Paenibacillaceae bacterium
GGAAAAGAGTGTTCGAGCTCGGCAAGCAACTGTACTCGATTCCTGGCAACGGGCTGACGAAAGCGCCGTTCGACGATTTCGTCAAAGATCGCCGGTTGGCCATGCTGGCGTCGTACAATCGGTTCAGCCAGATGGAGGAGCCTTCGTCGAGCGGGATGAACTGGGATGTCGTGCAGTATCCGAGCTTCAAGGAAAAGCCGAATACGTTCGGACTCTCGAATCCGTGGTTTATGATGATTACTTCGACGAGCAAGCATAAGGATCAGGCCATGCAAGTGATCGAGGTGCTGACTTCGGATGAGGTGCAACTGATCAACTCGAGGAAGGCTGTGAAGCTGCCGCCGTTGAATAATCCCGAGATGCAGAAGCAGTTCGGGGCGGATTTACCTTTTATGAAGGGAAAAAATATTGCGGGAGTATTCAAGAGTCATGCCGCGCCGGCGCCGGTCGGGTATTCCGAGTTTCACTCCAAGGCGGACAGCCTGATGAAGAAAAACTTCAACGATTATGAGGCTGGCACGATCGATGTGAATACCGCTTTGCGGCAGTCGGATGAGGCTATCGCGCAGATGGTGAAGGATTCGAAGTAAGGTTCGAAACAGAGTAAACATAGACAGATAAAAATAGTGGAGGGAAACATATGATTATCGCAGGGAATCCGTTTTCGGTCGAGCAATACCGGGAGGAAGGCTACAGCGGTCCGATCCAGGGGCTGTCGTTGGAGGAGGCGGACGACGGGTATAACCGTTTCTTCGAGGTACTTGGGCAATCCAAGTATGCTGCGGGGACAACGAATGTCGGGTTGTCGGCGTGGCATCACCGTTACCGCTGGGCTTACGACTTGGCCGCTCATCCGTCGATTGTCGGCGCGATGCGGCAAATTCTCGGGAATGACTTGGTGCTGTGGGCGATGCACTTCTGGTACAAGGAGCCGGGCAATGCGAAGTATATCCCGTGGCATCAAGATTACAATTACTGGCCGATGAATCCGGCGATCAATGCGACGGCATGGGTGAGTCTGGGCTGGTCGGTGCGCGAAAATGGCTGTCTGCGCATCGTCCCGGGGACGCATCGCGAGCATCTGGAGCATGTGACGGTAACGGACAGCTTGAGTTCGTTCAAGGAGGGTTTGCCTGCAGAGAAGGTCGACGAGTCGCGAATTGTCGATGTGGAGATGACGCCGGGGCAGATTGTGTTCTTCAATGAGGCGACGTTTCACGGTTCGGAACGAAATCAGTCGCACATTCCGCGGGTCGCTTTCTCGGTTCGCTATACGACGCCGGAAGTGAAGTTCGTGATGGAGGATTGGGGCGGCAACAAGAACCGTATCCGCACGTTCCTGGTCAGCGGCGAGGACCGCTACCATCATAACGACGCCATTGCGGCGGTTGCGCCTGAGCGGTAGAATAGAGATATCGACAAACATCCATGGTCACCCACCGCGGTTGCTCGTTAGGGCTCTTGTGGGGTTGCGGACGAAATTCATGCAAAAGTGCAGGAATTTCCCGCACTTGCCGGACAAATTAGGGAAATTCCTGCAAAATTGCAGTTTTTCCGAGCACCTTGTGGGCAATTGGTGGCAATCCGGTCCAAAAAACTGCACAAATGCAGGAATTTGGCCCCGAGCACGAAAAATTAAAGCAAAAAACTGCATAATTGCAGTTTTTTGTGTTTGCCGGGATCATTAAAAGTTGGCGCAGGGAAGTGTAGTTGGCGCTTGACTTCGCACGCAATGAGCTCCGGACGGCGCGATAGTTGCGGTAGCCATAACTAGATGATCCAAACTGAGCTTCGGACGGCGCGATAGTTGAGGTAGCCAAAACTAGATGATCCAAACTGAGCTTCGGACGGCGCGATAGTTGAGGTAGCCAAAACTAGATGATCCAAATTGAGCTCGGAACGGCGTGATTGTTTCGGTAGCCATAACATCCGCCTTAACTGTCGAGGTGTTTCCACCTAGAGCGTACTATACGTTGCAATACCATGGGAGGGTAACTGTTGGTCGGGGATCTTCGTCTATTCATCGATTCGCTGGAAATCAAATTCCTCGATATCCGGCGTTACGATCTGGATTCTTCATGGGAAATTGACCATAAGCTGCTCAAACATTCGGTTCTGTGGCTGCTCCTGCACGGGGAGATCAGGCTGGAGCTGGATCAAGCCGCTTATGAAGCCAAGGCCGGGGACGTACTGCTGTTCCCCGGCCATTCCGTGCTGTCGGCCTCCGGGGTCACCCCGCAGGCGAAGCTGATCAGCGTCAACTTCGACGCTCACATACCGCTGCTCGGCGAGCGCAACTGGACGCAGATCATCCCCTTGCCGGTGCGCGCGGAACAAGCCCTGCTGCAGCTTGCGCCGATCGCCGAAGAGATGCTGGCCGCCGCGCGACGCCCCGCTCCCGGCAGCCGCCTATTGCTGCAAGCGGGCGCGCTTCGGCTGGCCGCTGTACTCATCGACCTTCAAGGCGACCGCAGCGCCGCCACCGAACACACCGGCGTCGACCGCCGCATCCTCGCGGTCATCGCTCGCCTGGCAGCTCGCCCCGATTGGTTCCCGCAAGTGGCGGAGATGGCGGAGATGGCCGACATGAGCGTCTCCCACTTCGGACATCTTTTCCGCCTCCATACCGGGCAAAGTCCGCTCGACTTCCTCCACGCCTGCAAAATCTCCGAAGCGCGCCGACGGCTCGTCCACGGACAGCAGCCGGTGTCCGCCATCGCCTACGAGCTCGGCTTCCAGGACGCCAACTATTTTTCCCGCCTGTTTCGACGGCTGCAAGGCCAATCTCCACAAGCTTACCGTAAGCGCCACCAGCTATTGGACATGCAAATCCCGTGAAACCGCCTTGACACAATCCCCCTAGCGCGCTGAGCCCTTTAAAAACTTATTTGTTCCTCGATCGCCATTTTTTACGAAATGAAAGGGGCGTCATCTCTTCCCGCTGTTTAAACAAATTAATAAAATGACTTACATTTTGTATACCTACTTGCGGACAA
>JAJFMO010000064.1 GCA_020697475.1 Paenibacillaceae bacterium
GGGTACATTCCCGGATATTATGACCATTGATACCTACGGCGTTCTCAAGATGCAAGAATTAGGGGTAGCCGAAGAACTGAGCGCGCTAGCCAAAGCAAACAATTACGACCGGACGCAATTTTCGCCGCCGCTTATTAATGTAAACGATTTATACAGCAAGAAGGGAGAATTGTTCGCCATTCCATGGGCCGCCCAGTATGGGGTGCTCTACTACAATAAGGACATTTTTGACAAGTTCGGCGTCGAATACCCCAAGGACGGCATGAAATGGGAAGACGTGCTGGAGTTGGGCAAGAAGGTGGCCAGAACGGATGGGAACACGCAGTATTATCCACTTGCCAGCCAGACCGATGCGTTCTACACATTCACTGAATTGGCCTCGGAGCCTCTCGTCAATCCGACGACATCGAAAGCGCAATTCAATAACGAGCTTTGGAAGAAGGTATTCCAGCTCTACAAAGACATCACCGATTTACCGAATAACAAGAAAGGGTACGGTTCGGGAAGAAACCAGTTTCTGAAGGACAAGACCGTGGCCATGCTTCCGGATTGGGGCTCGTATATGAGCGGCCTAGTCACGCAGGAAAATAACGGCGGGACGGGAATGAACTGGGACTTGGCGTCTTTTCCCACCTTCAACGGCAGAGGCCCTGCCATGGGTCCGTTCCTTCTGATGGTTTGCTCCCAAAGCAAATATAAACAGGAATCGTTTCAAGTCATCTCGGCGATCGTCAGCAAAGAAAATCAGATGATTGTCTCCAAGGAAGGGTTAAAATTGCCTGCCATGAACGATGATGAACTGAAGAAACATTTCGCGGAAAACAATCCGATCATGAAGACCAAAAATGTGCAGAGCGTTTTTAAAGTCGTATCGTCCCCGATACCGATGAGAACTGAGTTTTATGCCGCTGCCAACAAGCCGCTCAAGGATAACTTGAAACAAGTGATCGCCGGGAAAATGGACATCAACACCGCGCTGCGGGATGCGGAAGAAAAAGCGAACAAAGCCATTCTGGATACTGGGCTGGTGAATTGATTGTGGCATACCCCCTGATCGTATCGATCAGGGGGTTATTTTAAGTGAGGGTTGGATAGTGGGGATCGCTAACGACTGCTTTTGACGCTAAATCACCATATATCGCTGTACTCGAAATCCTCAATTAAGCCCCGGCTTTGTGAACATACAAGGCTGCCCGGTGATGAAAGTCAAAGCGTTGCAAGGGCGCAAGAAGTTCAAGACCGTGCTGTTTGACCTGGAAAGTGATCCTGAACATTACTGGAACGGTTATGCGACCGACTGGCCTGGACGGTGGACCCGATGCTCTCACGACCGGTTCCTTGGTAACCCAAAGTACGGTATTCCGATGGGGTTTGCCGGACGATTTCCTTAAACACTTTACAAAAGTAACTTTCGCTTAAATAGCCTACCTTCTGCGAGATCTCTTTCACGGGCAGTTCAGTGTGCGTCAAGAGATCTTTAGCCTGCTCAACACGAAAGCTGGTCAGCTTTTGCTTGAACGTCATGGAGTAATATTCAAGGACGATTCGATTTAATTGGCGAATACTGACACCGACCTTCTGGGCAAGATCTTTCGGTGAGCGTGTGTGATTGCCATTGTTGTTGAAATAGTCATCCACGATGGTTCTTCTTCTGTCATCGAACATTTTTTGCGGCAAAATATGATCATTTTCTATATTCCCCACAAAGTTGCGAACCGTTTTGACAAATAAAAGATGGATCAAACATTGAACGGCAGTAAACCGTCCGAAATAATGGAAAGACAACTCCCGCAACAAGTCTGCGAACAATGGGATGGCCCCGCTGTTATCTTGACCGAACCAGAAGGGGGTACTCGTTAGCTGTTCAGCAAGTTCTCCTGCCTCTTCTTTACGATATGGAAAGCGTTTTCTCGTGTTTTTGTGGTATACTTTCAACTCCAAGTAGATACAATACTCGCTCATCGGATCATATAAGTCGGCTTTCTGCTTATGGTATATCCCAGGTCCAGTCAAATAAATAGTACCCGGTCTAATTTCGTAGACACGTCCATCCACTTCAAGTGTGCCCTTTCCCTGAGGGATATAATGGAACTCGTAACCGCTGTGATTATGATGGCCATACCCCCACCCGGGTACCGGCGGTTCGTAATTTATTGTAAGAACATTAATCATGTATCGGTCAAGATATAATTTAATGTCTATGTTGTTATAGGCCAATCTGTTTACAGGTTGCAAAGAGAATTTCCTCCCACTTCAGAATTGTAGCTGATCGTCAACTTTCATACATAATATTATTATACAAGAAGCGGTATAATAAATGCGACAAGATTAATTGAAATGCGTCGCGACTATTTATTTATTTTAAATCGTGTTGTATTTACAATAATAGTAGATGAATTAATTAAAAATCAGGAGGTCTAGACGATGTTTATTAAAAAAACAGGTTTTATACTTGTCCTCTGCTTGATGTTGTTCGTTGCCATAGCCGGTTGCGGAACCAACAAAGATGAAAATGCAACAACAAAGGAAGGGAATGCGGCTAACGACGGAGGAAGCCAACCCTCTGCTTCCTTGGAACCTGTCACGATAAATCTTTATGTCAAAGGAGTTAATTATACCCAAACGGATATTAAGTTGTTGTTTACAGAGCCAATCCAAAAAAAATATCCTAATATTACTTTGGAACAGGTTGGAGGAAATTTAGAAGATTTGATCGCGGCCGGACAACCGCTGGATTTGATTCTAACCGCCTCTGGACAAGCTGCTCAATATCTGGATGCAAAGATGCTAAACGACCTCCAACCGATGATCAAGAAGAATCAAGTCGACTTGGGCAAGTTTGATCAGGTCACCATTGATTCAGTGAAAAGGTGGGGTACCAACGGGGAATTATTTGCCCTGCCTTTCACCCGAAATCTAACCGCGTTATATTACAATAAAGATTTGTTTGATAAATTTGGGGTGTCCTATCCAAAGGATGGAATGAACATTGAAGAAACAATTTCATTAAGCCAAAAATTAACCCGTACAGAGGATGGATCCTTCGGTCTTTATTATGATGTAGCCCAAATGGGCGGACAACTTTTGTTGCCTCTCGTCGATCCGAAAAGTAACAAAGCCCAAATCTATACCGATGGCTGGAAAACGGTTATGCAACATATGGCTTCTATTTACAAACAAAGCTGGAGTAAATTTCCTCCCAATTTTAAACCGCTTGATATGTTTATCAAGGACCAGACACTCGCAATGACTCACTTTGGCAGTACGGGGATGATCGGAGCTCTATCGGAGGCAGAGAAAGGCGGACGGAAATTAAATTGGGATCTCGTTTCTTTACCGACTTTTCCACAAGCGCCGAAGACCGGGTTTCCTGTGGATGTGCATATTCTTGGAATGTCCACCACATCAAAACACCAAGCAGAGGCATTTGAAGTAATGAATCTGGTTACCTCCGCAGATGTTCAGAAAATTATTGCGGAACAAGGTAAAATTCCGGTAATCACGGGGCAGGAAGTGAACTTCGGCAAATCGCTGGAGGTGTTGAAAGGAAAAAATGTGAAGGCTCTGTTTCTTGTAAACCCGGCACCGCTTCCACAAGTCACCATGTATGACAGCATTGTAAAAAACATTATTAAACAAAATGTATTCATTGATGTCGTGTCTGGAAAAAAAGATATCAATACAGCACTTAGAGACGGCGAAGAAATGGCAAATAAATTAATTGAGGCAAAAAAATAAAAGGAGATTATATACATGAAGATGGTGTTGATCGGCGGGGGGAGTTATGTTTTTGCGCCAACCGTTTTGGAGGATGCGCTTGTCAAACATCGATTGTCGAATAGCGAATTAATTCTTGTCGATATCAATACGGAAGCTGTTGAGGCAATGGCTGCTGCCGGAAGTAGAGTGGCACGGGAGTTGGGCGTTAAACTTCGCATATCGGCTGCCACCGACCGGAAGTTGGCGTTGCGTGGAGCGGATTACGTCATCGTTTCGGCATCGCCTCAAGGAGCGGCGCGCTGGGGAATAGATTATGAAATTTTGAAGGAACACGGCATCGCGGATCAAGCCAGGGAATGCGGCGGTCTTGGCGGAATGCTGAATGCGTTCCGATCCATTACTCTTCTCATGGACATATGCAGGGATATAGAAACTGAATGCCCGGACGCCGTATTGCTGGATGTGACCAACCCGATGCCCCGGGTCGTTACCGCCATCAACAAATACAGCTCCATCCGGGCCGTCGGCTTTTGCAACATGGCTCATAAAAGTTCAAATGGGTATAAATTTTTGCCTTCACTTGTCGGCAAAGCCCCGGATGAAGTAAAGATCGTTACGGCAGGACTGAATCATTTTGCATGGTTGCTGGAGATGAAAGACAAGCAAACGGGAGAGAATCTGCTTCCTGAGGTGTATCGAGTATTGAACCTTGCGGAGTGGAACCATCTGCCTGATCGACAGCAAAGAGAATTTAAGATCTTGCGAAGATGGCTGGAGCAGTACGGTGCGGTAGCGGCGGGAAATGTGAATCATCACGCCGAATACTTGCCATATCAGCAGGAGGTTCATTATCGGGAATCACCGCCGTTTCATGGCGATGATGCAGAACGGCAGCGCTGGCGGGACATGATTCGGCAAATTGGGGAAGGTCGCATTGACTGGAAGGCGCTCTTCGAGCGGCGCTGCTGGGAGCACCCTGTGGATATGGCGGTCTTGTTGAACAATAAACTTGCAGGACATGTGGACATTCTTAATTTACCTAACCAAGGATACATTGCTGCCCTCCCGGAAGGACGAATTGTTGAAGTGCCTGTAACCGTAAAGAATGGAACATGGCAAGGCGAGATTGTGCCGGAATTTCCAGAGAAGCTTCGAAGTCTGCTGAAAACTGTTTCCGATGTTCATGAAATGGTGGCAGAAGCGGCTGTTACCGGAAATATGGCTTTGGCTCTCGAAACAATTGAATATGATCCCGCTATCGTCAACAAAACGGCGGCTAACAAAGCGTTTCGACAAATGGTTACCGCTCATGCAGATATGATCCCACAATTCACATAGGTGAAAAGAAACAAAGAAAACACAGGAATGGATGAAGCGAATGAGAGCTATAATGGTGATGTTTGACAGCTTGAATCGACATGTGCTGCCGCCGTATGGCGGGAATGCTATCCACGCGCCGAATTTTGCCCGATTAGCAGGGAATTCCGTTACCTTCGATCAATGCTTCGTCGGAAGTATGCCCTGCATGCCTGCCCGACGGGAACTGCACACCGGCCGGTACAACTTTCTGCACCGATCGTGGGGACCGTTAGAACCCTTTGATGATTCTATGCCGGAGCTGTTGCGGGAGAGTGGAATCTATACTCATTTAACCAGCGATCACTATCATTACTGGGAAGACGGCGGCAGCACGTACCATAACCGCTACAGCAGCTGGGAGTTTTCTCGAGGACAGGAAGGGGACTACTGGAAGGGGGAAGTGACGGAGCCGGAAATTCCAGACCATATCGACATTTTTAATGGGAAAAATCCTTCCGGTAACGCAATTCGTTCATGGCGCCAGGATTGGATTAATCGGAAGTATATCCGCGAGGAGAAACAATTTCCCCAAGCGGTTACCTTTCGAAATGGATTGGAGTTCATTCGAACCAATCAAGAACAGGACAACTGGTTTCTGCAGATTGAAACTTTCGATCCACATGAACCCTTTTATTCACCGGAGCGATATAAAAGCCTGTATCCCCATACTTATGACGGGCCTCATTTCGATTGGCCAAGAGGCGGACTTGTAAATGAAACGTCGGAGCAGGTCAAGCATGTAATTTTGGAGTATTCGGCGCTGGTCAGCATGTGCGACGCACATTTAGGCAAAGTCCTTGACGCAATGGATGAACATGATATGTGGAAGGATACGATGCTGATCGTTAATACGGATCATGGCTTCCTGCTGGGGGAACATGATCATTGGGCCAAAAATGCGACGCCATGGTACAACGAAATCGCTCATATTCCGCTGTTTGTTTGGGATCCCCGGCTGGGGAAAAAAGGAGAACGTTGCGGCACACTCGTACAAACGATAGACTTGGCACCGACTCTGCTCGAATATTTCGGTTTGCCTGTCCCTTCAGACATGCAGGGAAAACCGCTGAGCAAAGCTGTAGAATCGCAAGCCCCTCTCAGAGAAGCCGCGTTATTCGGCCTGTTCGGCGCACATGTAAACTGCACGGATGGACACTATGTATATATGAGAGCGCCTGCCGCCGAGGAGAATAAACCTCTTAATAATTACACTCTCATGCCGACTTCTATGGCCAGCCGCTTTAGTCCAAATACACTGAAATCGGCGCAATTACAAAGTCGGTTCTCCTTCACCAAGCAATGTCCGGTGCTGAAAATTCCGGCAGAGGTCAAAAAGCGATCGGTACATTCGATGGACACATTGCTTTTTGATTTAAAATCCGATCCGAAGCAGATGAATCCGATACAAGATCCCATCATCGAAGAACGCATGATTCGACTTATGGTCCGATTAATGCAAGAAAACGATGCGCCTTTGGAGCAGTTTGAAAGACTCGGATTAATTCAATATATGAATTAGGGTTTGCTGAATAGTTCAACTTGTTGCTAACTCAAAAACGTTTAACCCGTTGAATCGTTGAGTCCTATTCCCCGCAGCTTGCTGCGGGGAAACTTTTTCTCGAGAAAGGCGCGACCGCTATGAAAACGATATTTATATTGATGGATTCCTTAAATCGGCATTATCTGAACATCTACAAGCCATCTTGGATACAAACTCCAAATATCGATCGTCTAGCCGCACTCGGGGTGGTGTTTGACAGCCATTACAGCGGTTCGTTGCCCTGCATGCCGGCGCGGCGAGAGATGTGGACAGGTCGGTTGAATTTTCTTGAATGTCCTTGGAGTCCGTTGCAGCCTTTCGACGAAAGCTTGACACGCGAGCTCCGGACGCAAACGAAAACGTACAGTCATATGATTACCGATCATTACCACTATTTTCAATGGAACGGCTTCGGCTATCACACTACTTTCAATACGTGGGAATTTATTCGCGGTCAGGAGGGGGATGCCTGGCATCCGATGGTGAAGGATCCCGAAATACCTCTATACAGAGGCAAAAACAACCGCCAGGACTGGGTTAACCGTACTTTCATGAACTCCGAGTGCGACGAGGACTATCCGACGCCTCAATGTTTTATGCGTGCGATGGAGTTTTTGGAAAACAATCACGATCAGGATAATTGGCATCTGCATATTGAAGCGTTCGATCCCCATGAACCGTTTGTTTGCCCGAGGAAATACATCGACATGTACGACGATACGTGGGACAACCGCTTTTTATTCGACTGGCCGTCTTACGCTCCTGTAGATCCGGTCGTGGAAGGTTCAGATGCGGTTGCGCATATTCGCAAACGTTACGCGGCCACGGCTACCATGAGTGACGTTTGGCTGGGCAAATTTCTGGATAAAATGGATGAGCTTGATTTGTGGAAAGATACCGCGGTCATTTTGACGACCGATCATGGACATCTTTTGGGTGAACACGGTTATTGGGCCAAAAATTATATGTTCGACTACCGTGAACTGACGAATATCCCTTTGATCATTTATGCTCCCGGCGCGCCGCTGAACGGTTTCAGATCGAAGTCGTTGACCGCGACGATCGATCTCATGCCCACCGTGCTGGAGCTTCATGGCGCCCACCCATCGCGGCATGTGCAAGGCCTGTCGCTCTTACATCTGTTGAAGCGGGAGGAACCTCATCATGAGGCGGTGCTGTACGGTTATTTTGGCAAAGACATCAATCTGACAGACGGAACTTATACGTATTGTCGCCAACCAATTGAGGACAGTACCGTGCATATGCATACCGCCATGCCTGTCAACGCTTGGAAAATGACGGAGCTATACGCGGATGCTGAAATGGGGAAATTTTTACCGCAAACGGACATGCCAGTGTACCGAATCGCGATGAAATCGAAGCGGCACCATCTTGCCCCAGACCATCATCTGCTCTACGATATCACGAGCGACCCGAACCAGTCCGCGCCGGTCCGCGATGCACATTTGGAATCATTTTATGAAACAAAAATGAAGCAATTGCTGCTTAAATATAACGCGCCTGAATGCCAATTTTTGCGGACGGGTTTGTAGAGGGAGAAACATCGAGCTTGGTGTGCAGGCGTTTTGTTTTCGCAAATTTACAAATGAACAAATCGTTGAAGCGTTACAGGATTGCGGCTCGAAAGCATTGGAAATTTTCTGGAAGCATCTTAACCGGGGTGTTCCGGCGGACTTGCCTGTTCGAGTACTACGGAGGATACGTGAACTGCACGGATGGGCGTTACGTGTATATGAGAGCTGCGCAGGATGATAATGTGCCATTGTACCAGTATACATTGATGCCGGTGCGGATGAAGGATCTGCTTCAAGTCGGCGGGTTGCAGGCGCTTGAATTGGCCGATCCATTCCCGTTTACGAAAGGTTGCCGAACGTTGAGGATCAAAGGCGGGAACATGAAGCAAGGGAAGGGCACCTTGCTGTTCGATTTGGAGCAGGATCCCGGCCAGTTGAACCCTCTGTCGGATCCGCAGATTGAGGCTTATATGGCTGGGCATCTGGCGCGATTGATGAAGGAAGCGCACGCCCCGAAGGAGCAGTTCGAGCGGTTGGGTTTGAATCCGGGGGGTGTTAACGACTGCCATTGACGCTAAATCACCGAATATCGTTGCTTTCGAAATCTAACGATGATGGACGACGTTATTTGGCTTTATTTTCGAAAACCGGCAGTGAAATGGATCAAATAGCGTTTATAGCAATCGTTAGAGCAAGTTAGACCCTATATTTGTGAAAATAACGCTCGTGGCAATCGTTAGCTCAAAACGGAACTCGGCTATTAATCCCTTGCACCGCAGCATCAATCTCGTCCCGCGACAGGCGCAACGCTTTGTCCGACGTGCCGTAGCCGATTTCCTGCCGGCCTTCCTGCAGCCCCTGAAAGATGCCGTCCGCGAAAGCGTCGAGGGGGGCTCCGAACGTGTGCAAACCTTTGCCCCCCAAATCCGTATTGACGGCCGGCGGCGCCACTTCGATCACCTCAATGCCGGATGCGGCCAACTGGTAACGCAGGCTGATCGTAAAAGAATGAAGCGCCGCCTTCGTGGCACAGTATATCGGAGCCGCCGCCATGGGCGTGAACGCCAGACCGGAGGTGACATTGACGATGGTCGCGTTGCTTCGACCCGACAGCTGAGGCGCAAAAAGCATCGCAAGGTGGATCGGCGCCTCCAGATTGATCGCGATTTCCTGATGATGCCGGCTCCAGCCGTCTTTCGAGCTCAACAAATTGGTCCGGTTCTGTATTCCCGCATTGTTCACCAAGACGTTCGTCTTCGGAAACTCCTCTTGAACCCATTGAAACAGCGCCAATCGTTCCGTCTCGACGCCTACGTCGCATACGCGGATGTGCAACTCAGGATATTGCCGCTTGGCTTCCTGCAACACCTCCTCGCGCCTGCCGCATACAATCACTTGGTTCCCCAATTTCAGGAACCGCTCCGCAAAAGCAAATCCGATTCCCGTCGCTCCGCCGGTGACCAATATGGTATTTCCTGTAAGGTTCATATAAATCCTCCTTGATATATTCGTCATTTATTCGCCACGTTTGATGTATCTCCATTGTACACGAAATGACCGATAAAATAAGAATTTGGGTTTTAACAGTCAGTACGCTTGGGGTTGGCGGTTCCACATTCCGTTATTGGTTGATCCAACACTCGATTTAGCTGATTTTGCCGAGAATAGCGGAATCTCAGACCGCCAAAAACACAAAATCGGGTCTTTTTGGTCAAATAGCGGAATGTGAGACCGCGAAGCCGTGCCCCCCGGGATCCCCGCCTAAGTACCGCGCTTTCGTTCAAAATGATACAATAACTCGGGTACAGATTTTCATAAAGGAGACCCAACATGCCAAATAGCAATCAACCTACTTCTGCACAAAACCCAGCCTCCGCCTACCTGATGGCCTACTTCCGCTCGGGCCCGAACCAGACGGAGATGTCGCGCAGGCTGCATTACGCCTATAGCCGCGACGGTCTGCGCTGGGAGGCGCTGAACGGCAACGAGGCGGTGTGGGAGACGCCGGTCGGCGGCCGAATCATTCGCGATCCGTTCATGGCCAAAGGGCCGGACGGCGAGTACCATCTCGTCCATACGATGCACTCCAACCCCGGCTCGCCGTACAAAGGAAAGCAGATCGGCTACGCCCGATCCAAGGATCTGATCACGTTCACCGACGCCAAGGCGCTCACGGTGATGGGCAACCTCCCCGGGACGTTCAATTGCTGGGCGCCGGAATGGAACTGGGACGAGGAGCAAGGCGCCTATATGATTCACTGGTCGTCGACGCTCAATTCGGATAAGCCAAACGATAACCGCATTTATAAAACCTCCACCAAGGACTGGGAGACGTTCACCCC
>JAJFMO010000065.1 GCA_020697475.1 Paenibacillaceae bacterium
GTTCAATATATTTCCAATACGGACCCTTCCCTGGATAATTCTTCAACCAATAAAACGTTAATTAGCGTTCAGACGGAAACTGCAGGAGATACGGTGCTGGTTCGGCCATATAGTGTTACTTTGGTCAGTTGGGACAATGCGAATCAATCCACTATGGCGCCTCAGACAGCGCCGAGACTACTGTCCGCCGATCCGCAAAGCGCAAGCGAGGTGAATTTGTCTTGGGACGCCGTTCCACTGGCTACCGGATACACGATCCACTATGGCACAGCCCCGGGCAGTTATAGCTCGACTTACACTATCAACAGCGGAACGACAACGACGCACACGCTAAGCGGGTTAAGCAGCGGCACCGTTTATTATGTAGCGGTAAGCGCGTTTAACGGAAACGGCGACAGCGGCAATTCCAACGAATTTCCGGTCAAAACCGGCGTTCCGACCCAACCGGGCGATGTCACGGCGTTATCCAGGCTGGGCGACATCAAAGTCACGTGGAGCTCTTCTCCTCATGCCAGAGGCTATAAGGTGAAGGTTGGTACGTCATCGGGAACGTATTCGTATACGATCGATGTAGGCAATCAAGCCGGATACACGCTGGAACGCTTGCCTGACGGAACGGCGCTGACGAACGGAACAACGTATTATTTTGCTGTACAGTCGTATAACAACGTCGGCGGATCGGTCAATTCGGGCGAAGTTTCCGGCACGCCATTGGCCGCAACCGCCTATGCCCCGAGCAATGCAAGGGTTACCGGCACCACCGCGAATTCCGTCACATTCGCTTGGGATCGAACACCGTACGAGAACATCTTCGAACCGTTCCAGTCTCCAGGTGGCGCCGCCAATTGGACAGTAAGCTCCGGGACGTGGAATGTGGAGACTAGAGACGGGTCGATGGCGTACAAGGCGGCCAGCAGCTCGGGCGTCAGTATTTCGACAAACAATAACAGCTCCGGGTTCCATTACGATACCGAGGCGATCATCAAGTTTGACAGTTGGGCGACGGACGGAGTGGCCGGGCTCGTTGCGCGATACCAGGATGACAACAATTATTATAAATTCGTTTATAGCAACAGCGACGGCAAATTTAAGATCGGCAAAAAAGTGAACGGAACTGCGTATACCATTGCCAATGTGGCTCATGCCGCTCCGACACCGGGTTCGAAGCTTACGTTCAAGGTGAGTTACGACAATCTGGAAGGATATTTGGACGATGAGCTGGTCATCAGTACGACCGACTCGGACCTGAATCACGGCAAGCTGGGCTTGTACGCACAAAAACAGGACGTATGGTTCGACCTCGTATATCAAAATTTGGTGAAGGCGGCAAGTTACAACATTTATCGAAGCACATCGCCGTACGGCGGCTACAGCTTACTGCAGAACGTGAGCAACAACACTCTCTCGTATACCGATAATACGGGCGGCAACCAATATTACTACAAGCTCACGGCTTTGGACGATAATGGCAATGAATCTTTAGCCACTTCGAATATTGTCTCGAACTGATTTGTACGCAAAAGAGCCCATGAGAACAACTCATGGGCTCTTAAATATCACCAAGCCGCAATGATCAGCCAAGCAGTCACTTAACGGGCGTATAGCGGAGCGCCACGACGCCTGAGCCGAAAGGGTTTGTGATACTTATTATCCAAAAGCCGGCTCGTTTTCTCATGGATTGCTAATGCGCACAGTCCAGTTCCTAGCGAACCGTAACAGCACTCAGTCAAGTGATTGACTAAGTAACCATTCATACAACTCAGGATTGGCATATGTTTCCGTCCAAGAATCGTGCTTGGCTTCGGGATACACGGTTAATTTGGCATTTCCCGCGCATGCCAGCAGCGCGTTGACCATTTTCTCTGATTCTTCAAGCTTTACGATATTGTCTTTCGCACCATGAAACGCCCACACCGGCGTATTGACTAACGCTTTCACTTGAGACAGGCTGCCGCCTCCACAAATAGGCACAATAGCTGCAAACTTCTCAGGGTGTGAAGACGCTAGATGCCATGAACCAAAGCCTCCCATACTTAGTCCGGTGAGATAAATCCGTTTTTTGTCCACTTTGTAGACCACCGTTATTTCATCTAGTAATGCCAGCAGTGCATCTTCCTCGACAACCCAGAACGAATCCTCTGGACACTGCGGAGAGACCGCGATAAACGGAAAGCTCGGGTCATTGTCGGCGATTTTTGGGATTCCGTGTTTCTTCACTTTATGGATATCGTCCCCCCGTTCGCCTGCACCATGTAAAAACAAAATAAGCGGCCACTTTCTATCACTATCCTGTTCGTATCCTTCCGGCAAATTCAAGAGATAGTTTAACTGAACTGCTTTCATAACTTGCTTTTCAAATCGATGAGAAGTTTGACTCATACATGATCTCCTTCGTTTTTTAGAATAGTAGGACGTAGTAAGCTCGAAAACGTATCTCCTGAATTTCACTTTAGCATCTCGGTCAGACGATCACGCGGTAGTGAAGATGAACTACACCGCATCGGAAGCGGCGCTCACCAAGCAGCTCGAGCCTCATACGGAGGTTATCCGGCAATGCTCGCTTACCCCCACCCAAGACGATCGGATTAACTAGCAGATGACACTCGTCCAACAGTCCCGCGCTCATCGCCTGCCCGGCAAGCTCGGGGCCGCCAATCGTAATGTTGGCTTCTGAAGACTGTTTCAGCCTCCGAATCACATCTGGATCGAATTCGCGCTCGATCCTGGTCCTGACGCTTGAAACCTCCTGAAGCGTTCGGGAATACACGTTCTTCTCAGCAGCTCTCCAGATCTGAGCGAATTCCCGCATTACGTCCGGTTGATCGCCTTTTTTGGCGCTCGCCGTCTCCCAGTACACCATCGACTCGTACATTCGACGCCCGTATAGGTAGGTGCCAATCGGCCGCTGGAAGTCAGTCCAGAAAGCAAACACCTCGTCATCGGAGATCGACCACTCAATATTGCCGCGCTCATCCTCCATGTAACCGTCCAAAGATACATTAATAGGGTAGATCAGTTTAGCCATTCTATAACGCCCTCCAATTTTCAGTTTCCAACTTCTATTGATGACATTCTAGAATCGGCAGGGGGAATCTCCACCTCGTGATTGTTTCTTTACTGAATATTATAGCACAAGAATTGCCATTCCTTATCCTGCGCTGCTCTCAAAATAATGTCCTCCTCTTTCCTCTTAATCAGGTAGAAAAAACACGGGCAAAGGTTTGCACCTCTGCCCGCCTTACTCGCTTCATCCGTTCTGTCGATTACCGCTTCGCCATGTAAAACTCATGGTACAGCTTCATCAGCGCCCGCTTCTCAATGCGCGAGACATACGATCGCGAAATGCCCAGCTCCCTGGCGATTTCCCGTTGTGTCCGCTCCTCCCCGCCGGTCTCCAAGCCGAAACGCCCTTTGATCACTTCCTGTTCGCGGTTATCGAGAATATCGAGATTGCGGTAAATTTTGCTTTTCTCAATCTTCAACTGCACCTTATCGATCACATCATCGGCGTCCGTTCCCAAAATATCGATCAATGTAATCTCGTTGCCCTCTTTGTCAGTGCCGATCGGATCGTGCAAAGAGACGTCTTTGCGCGTCTTTTTGAGAGAACGCAGATGCATCAAAATTTCGTTCTCGATACAGCGGGCGGCGAAGGTGGCGAGTTTCGTTCCTTTGTCCGGGGAAAAGCTCTCGATCGCCTTGATCAGTCCGATTGTGCCGATCGAGATTAAATCCTCCAGATCTTCCCCCGTGTTGTCGAACTTTTTGACAATGTGCGCGACCAACCTCAGGTTATGTTCAATCAACAAATTGCGCGAACGCGGGTTGCCCTCCGCCATCAGGCGCAGATGCTTGGTTTCCTCTTCTTCGGTCAGGGGCTGAGGAAAAGCATTGTTCTTCACATAAGAGACGAGGAGCGTGAGTTGCTTGATAAATAAAGCGATTGCCGATAACAAGCCAGGCACGATTAAGCCACCTCCCAAGAAGTTTGCCAATGCAACGGCATTGTTACATTGTATGTGGGTAGGAGCCTATGCGTGCCTGTACGGTGCCTGCTTATTTGCTCAGTTGTGCGGCAATCTCTTTGTCTGTCCTTTCGGCCGCTTCACGCAGTGCGGTATTGACGTCCTTGCCTGCGGTATATTCGCCGAGTGCAGCCAAAGTTTCTTTGTCGGCGATCGCCTGGTACTGCGTCTTCATCGTCGGCGCGGCAAATTTCGCCGGCAGCAGCGATTTGATATTTTTGCCTTTATAAAACGGCTCGTTAATTCCGAAGCTGCTGATAAGTTTGCTTTGGTCCTTCAAAACCGACGGCACGCCATCTTTCATCAGCCACTCTTGGTATTCATCCGAAGTAGCGTAGGCGAGCACTTGAAATGCCGCGTCCCGATGCTTGCTCGTGCTGGTGATATAGAAATAATTGGGATAGCTTTGCGCCCCTACGCCCGGTTTATCCTTGAAGAAGGGCACCTGAACGACATCCCAGTTCAGCAGGTTCTGATACGTTTTTCCAGCTCCGCTCAACGTCATGAACATCGCCACGGTTTGATCCTTGTAGAAGGGATCCTGCTGACCCCCCAAAGTAAATTTGTTTTTGGGCAAATCGTTGCCGGGAATTTTGTAGAAGCGGGCATAGTTTTCAAACGCCCTTTTGAAATTGTCCGCCGTATAGAGTGCCTTGAACGTCTTTGAATCCAAGTGCGGGGCGGAAAGCTGATTGAGAAACATTAAATGCTGAAAAGCATTCGTGAACCCTTTGTATTGCTGTCCGCCGTCATTGCGCGTCATTTTCTGGGCCAGCTCGTATAATTCATCCCAGTTCATGCCGTCTTTCGGATACGATACGCCGAACTTGTCGAACAAGTCTTTATTATAGAAGAGGGCGGCGGACGATGTCGTGACCGGAAGTCCGTAAATGCCTCCGTTTGCAAGCTGGCGCTGGATTTCCACAGTCGACGGTTCCAGCCGATTCAAGTCGTAATTGTACTTCTTAATCAAATCGCTGATGTCGCTTTGTACATTGTAGGTCAACAGAAACGCTGGAGTGAGGCCGACCGAGCTAATCAAAATATCGATCGTTTGGTTCGTGGCAATCGCTTGCTCGAATGTTTTGCCATCCTTCTGCGGGTAAAACTTGATCGTATATTTGGGGAATTTCTTTCGAATCGGATCGCCGTAGGATTCCATGAACTTGTCTTCCGTCCATCCGTTGTTCGTCACGTAGAAGACAAGCTCAGTCGGCTCCTCGGCCGCCTTCTTCGCCAAATCTGCGGCGCTTTGTTGCGCAGGAGCGTTCTTTCCCGTATCGGTTCCGCTTTGACCGGCGTCCTTGCTCGCCGTACCGGTTGCGCAAGCTGTAAGCGCAAACATGAGGCAAATCATTGTTACTATCATCCATGCTATTTTACTGAACATCAAGCTCTCCCCCTGGGTTTGCAAAATTGGGTATGGCTCATCTCGCCTTTAAGCGAGCATCAAGCAATTCTATGATCAACAGCACGTTTCTTAAAATGTGATAAGGATCCTTGACCGGCAAGGCAACTACCGCATCGACCGGGTCTCCTTGGTGATCGCGGATTTGGATCCATTCGCCTATGCTTCGGTCGGGATTGGGAAAAACGCGAAACACATAATCGTGAAGTCGGCGGAACATTGTATAAAAACGGGCATCCCTTGTCGATTCTCCGCAGAGCAGGGTTGTATAGAGCGCTTCCGAATGGGGCCACCAAAGCTTCATGTTCCATGTATCGGCCACCAGTTGTTCGAATCGGTCGCCTGCCCGTTCTCCGCGGGGTTCTCCGCCTTCCCTGTCGACGTAACGGAACAAGCCGCCGTATTGTTCATCCCATCCGAGTTCCAACGTGTTAGCCGCAATGCCGGCGGCCCGGTCAACGATATCCGAACGTTGGTTTTTTTGCGCCTCGACGATGACGAACCACATGCATTCGATCGTATGGCCGGGATTGATATGCCGGGCCAAGAGCGTATTTGCATTCACCTCCTTTGATCGTGGAAGCAGCTCGGGGATCCAATCCCGCCCGTCGGCGAAACGGAAGATGATATCCTCCATCCAGACGCGGCTATCACTGCGCAGCTCAGGCGACCGACGGTCACCAAGCTCTTCCATGGCGTTTGCCAGTTCCTGACTCGTATTGAGCATGATCATCGAGTAGCCGTGCGCGTCATAGCCGGGAGGCACCGGATAAGGCTCGCTGCGTACAGTGCCTGACCTCAACCTTCGTTCTATGTGCCGATACAGCGTGTAGGCTTTGTCCAGAGCTTGCGCATTCTTAGTCAACCTCGCATATTCCGCATACCCGATGACCACGAAGCAATCGGCATAGAAGCTGAGATCATAGCCTTCCCCCGGAATGGCTTCCTTGTTATCGCCCTCTCTGCTGAGCAAAAAACTGCAGCTGCCATCCGGCAAAAACGCGTGCCGCTCCAGAAACTCGAAAGTTTTTCGGGCTTGCCCGATATAGGAAGAGGCTTCGCCGCGAAGCAACCCTCTAGAGCAATGGGACGCGATCCGTGTCCACAGCCACAAAAACCTTCCTTGCGACCAGGTGAATTTGTCACGGCTTAGCAGACGATCCCCGGAATTGTTAAAGCAGGTGTACACTCCGCCGTATTCCTTGTCTTCCGCATTTCGCCAAAACGGCAACAGTTGACGCTCCGCATGCTCACGGTAAAACTCCAGCCATTGCTCATACTCCAGCTTGCTTGCACTCATTTTCGCCAAGCCTCCATGGAAACTAATTACTCGTATAAACGCTGCCGTCTTGCAAGACAACCCATGCTTGGGTGCTCTCGTTTCCAACGGCAAAATCGATAATCGAAGAGCCAAAACGCAGCGATTGGTTCACAGAGCCGCCGTCGTCCAGAACAAACAGGCTTCCATTGTCGGCTGCAGCCAAATACCGGGTGGTTCCATCACGGATCAGCCCGTTCACCTTCAGCACCCGGTCGGACAAAGTCCTCCTCCAGCGGACGGAACCATCGGGATTCAGCGCGTAAAACTGGAAACCCCCGGAGCCCGCCAATATTTCCGTCAGCCCGTCACCATTGAAATCACCGTGCCGGATGTCGTTCACCTCGCCGCCGATATTGCGTTGCCACAGCTCGGCGATTTTTCCGTTTTTATACTGCACCAGATGAATCCGATGTTCCTTCGTGCCGAGCGCAACGGCCGGATGATCGTCACCGCTCCATTCGTTCAGCGCAACGACGACTTTCCACCCTGGACCGAAGCCGCCTCCGGCATTGGCCAATTTTTTGTTTTTCCACAGCACGTAGGAAGAGTATTCCGTTCCCAAAACCCCTTCGTCTCGTCCATCGCCGTCAAAATCTGCAAATTCCATATCCTCGATCCCGTAGTAATAAGCCATATCCTCATATTTCAGCTTGCCTTCGCGGTCTAGGCCATACACATAACGGAATTGAGTGCCGACCATAATCCATGGTTCCTGGTCCTCGCCGTTGACATGGGCCACCCTGACCCGAGTGACACCAAGCAGATTGCCCTTTAATTCGCGATGTTCCGCATCGCTCGGGAACTTGTAGCGCCACTTTTCCTTGCCTTCGGCATCCAGCGCGATAACCATCCAATTCTCCGTCGCTATAAACACTGTCGGCTTACCATCCAGTTGTTGCACGGTAACTTCATTTACACGGCCACGGCTCTCGAACGTCCAAATCGCACGACCGCTTCCGTCCACGGCTTGAACCTTCCCTTTGGCCCCGGCAATCAGCAGTTCGTCACCGCCGTCCCCATCCAAATCAGCGGCAACGCTGCTCGTAATCTCCTCATCCATTCGGTAAAACCGGCTCCATCCCGGATACGCCGGATTTTTCGCCGGAGCTTCCACAGTTCCCGGTTTTTGCGGTGCCGGCTCGGCACCGGCGGAAATCGATTCCTTCAACCTCTGCATATCCGCCGCAGTAAAGTTGCTGCTTCCAGCACCCACGAGCCCTTCCGTCAACGGTACCCCGTCTTCGTTGTAGCGAGTGACGCCTTTAGTAATTGCAAAAGCCTTCCATTCGTGGTCCTGCAGATTCAGCTTGAACAGAACGGGCTGCTCGAAAGTTTGCTCCTGGACGCCCCATCGAACGCGGGTCGCTCCGGCAATCATCAATTCATCGTCGCCTGCCAAGTAAAATACACCGTCTGAAGCAAGCGCCGGAAAATCCAATTGCCCCCAATGGGCGAGCCATTGCCTTTCGTTATCGCGGATCCGCAGCGTTTGCCCGTTCAGCCGTTCCGCTTCCAGCTTCGGTTCGCTTCCCACGGTGCTGGACAGCACGTTTACAAAGGTTGCGGTATCGCCCTCGCGGTAATACTGCTCTTCCTTCACTTCACGCAGTACATTTTCCTCTCCCGCATAAGGGTATGGGTACACCGTTTCCCAGTATTTTAGAAAATGGTTCCGCCGACCGTACGTACGCAGCTCGGAATCGTCCAGGCTGTGCAACGTCATGACCGTTCCTTGTTGCGCAACCTCAAAGCGATCCGGTTTGACCGCGACCGTACCGAGCGTCTGCCAAACATTTTCCAATAAGTAATTAGCGTCTTCTTTCATTCTTATTTCATCATAGACAATGTAAAATCGTCCGCCGGGACTTACGATCATGCGATCCCAATCCGTTCCGTTGTCGCCCGGCAGCTCCGTCAGGCTGATGCCGATGCCATTCGCATCCCCGACCCATTTCAGCCTGGAAAGCGGCGGTTTTTCTTCCTGAACGCCATCTTTGACGACGATGACCCCGGTATGATGTTCCGGTCCCCGTTCGATATAATCGCGGTCATCGATAAAAATCCGCCCGTTGGCGCTGTATTTGATGATGGTGTTGGCGTCGTGCTGGTTATGCGTGCCTGCAGCGAAGCCGTCGACCAGCAAATACGAGTCTTGCTGATCCAAACCTTGGCGAAACGCCAGCTTGTGCACCGTCTCGCTCTGAGCGACTTCGGGCGCGCTGCCGCCCTTCCGCTCAAGCTCGTCGTAGACACCCTGTTCGACCGGGTACGCCTGAACGAGCGGATACGTTTCCGCCGGAATATCCGAAGTATTGACCTTACTCGTCATATAGCGGTGAAACGGATATTTGAGATCGTCCATATTTTGCTTGTTGAACGGCCCTGTGCGCGTACGCTCAAGCAAAAACTGGTAGAGTGGCTCGTTGAAAAACCATGAAGCCGCATTCATAACCGCCGAGTGACCCCAAGTATAAGCGCTGCTTCTGCCGAACGGATAGACGTCCCCGCCGCCGGACATCGTGCCTAAATTGTCGATCATCAGCGCTTGCAAATCTGCGCTTGGGCGCAAACCATGCTTCAGAAACCGCTGGTCTCCGGTTGCTATCGCATAATCCAGCGTAATCGTCGGCACATGCATCAAATAATCGGAACCTTCGTCGAGTGTGATGTTGGACGTGTTCCCCGTAAACACGCGATCTCCTTTGGCGTACCAGGCATCGGCGGCTGCATCGCGATTGTATTTTTGGAAATACGCCGAACCGTACATAAGCGAAAGCGCCGGAAAAATGTCGTGATTGAAGCGGGCGCTGAGATCCGGCAGCTTGTTCAAATAACCGTCTCGATTGTTCGCTTCCAAGGTTAAATAAAGAGCCGAGACTATTCGCTCGCGGTCTCTGCCGGTAAACAACGGCGACGGTTCGTTGACGGTCCAGCCGGCGAACAGGGACATGCCGGAAGTCCACATGTGTTTGCGATCGTTGAGTTGATCCTTCGCCGCTTCCGGATTACGGTTCAAAAAATCGGCATAACCGAGCATCAGCTTCCGATACAATTGGCCGTATGCTTCGTCGCCGGTCATTTGATAATACTCTCCGTAACGCGCCGCTTGGCTGAATACATCAAGAAGCGCGTCGAATTTTGACCGCTCCGGGTTCAACTTGGCAAGCTGGCTGTCGATGCTCTTCGCGCCTTTCTGCAAATCGGAGGAAGACGGTGTGCCGCCGTAGATCATTGCGTGCGCCGCCTGCGGTGAGACGACCGCTTCCGATAGCCAGGGGATTTGCGGCTGCTTCTGCTGCTCGACGATTTGCTTCAAGCGAGCCATGCCTTTCTTGAGCCCAGGTTCGCTGCTAGCCGCCAAGATCACTGTATTGCCGCCTTTGCCGAACGGATCGACGAGCGTTTGCAGCTGGTAGCCGCCATCGCCGGGAAATACGGCGTCCGCATAGGTAAACCGCAAAGCATATAGCTTCGCTATGTCGCCATTGTTGCCCAAATTGCCGATCAACAGCACATTGCCTTGCCAGTCGTCGCTTGTCGGCAGCGAATTGGCCACCTTGACCCGGGGCTCGCTTTTCCATTTGCTCCGGATGTCGTCGGCAATCGCAGTTCCGGCTTCCTTCCATTCCGCAGGAACGACGATCAGCAAACCGTTGAGATCGGTCGCCCCTTGCAACGAACGCGAAGAAACCGCTTTCGCAGGGGGCGCGGCGTCCCGATCGGTTTCAATCGCTCCGGCAGCGGCAAAACCGAGCGACAGCATAATCAACCCCACACTCCCCATCCTGAACACGATTTGTTTGACCCGGCAGGCAACGTGCCGATATTTCATGCTATCCACCCCATTTACGGAATACGGGTTGATACGGCAACCGACAATCTTGTCAGGCCAACACGCTCATTTGCTCGGATCTGACTTCTCCTTGCAAAGGCTTGCCCTGCAGCAGCCGCTGCAGTTCTTCGACCGCATACTGTCCGAGCCGCTTGACTCCATTGTTTACCGCACCGGCAATGTGAGGAGTAATAATACAGTTCGGCAACCTGCGCAGCGGGTGATCGGGTGACGGAGGTTCAGGGTCGGTAACATCCAAACAAGCGAACAGTCTCCCCTTGCGCAACTCCTCATACAAATCGGCTTCGTCCACGATCGATCCGCGAGCCGTATTGATCAGTATGGCGTCGTCCTTCATCAGGAGCAAGCGCTCGCGGTTGATCATCCGGTAAGTCTCGGGAATGGACGGCGCATGAATGGATACCACGTCGCTCACCGCCAGCAATCGATTCAATTCCGCCTTGCGTACGCCGATGGATGAAGCTTCTTCCGCCGACAGTATCGGATCGTACACGACAATATCGACTTCAAAATTTTTCAGCAATCGTATATAATGCCGGCCGGCTTTGCCCGCACCGATAACACCGACCGTGATTTGATATAACTCGCATACGAGTTCTTTTCCCGCGCTCCATCCCCCTTCACGGGTCGATTGAGTCAAGCGCCACATGTTTTTCAGCGATGCAATGGTCATGCCGAGAGCCGTTTCGGCAACCCCGATACCTAATTGCTCATTACCGCTTGACACCCGAATGCCCCGTTCCCACAGCTCGGGGGTGACGATTCCTTTGACGGTGCCGGCGGCGTGGATCACCGCTTTCAGGTTCGGCGCCCGGTCGAGAATGGCTTGGGTCAGAAAGGGGCAACCCCACGATGTAACGGCAAAGTCGACGCCTTCAATGATTTCTTGCAGTGTTTCCAGGAGAGGGGCACCGTTCTTTGTGTTGCGGACGACTTCACCCAGACCCTCCAACTGTTCCCAATGTTTGTCGGAAAACAATCGATTTTGCACTTTCGGTTCAGGAAGCACGGCAATCCTGATTGTCATGAGCGGTTCTCCTTCAAACAACATCAATTTATATCCGATTTATATTTCCACTATATCCCCTACAGGAAAGCGCCGTCAATACCAAGTTGAATCTAAATAATGTCTTTAATAAATTGGATACAAATTGGGATGAGTATAAAAAAATACCGCTTATTCCGTAGCCTCCACAATTTTTTCAATACTTCTGCATAGTCCGTCTTCATCCTGGAGCCCCGACCAGTACAGCTTGATTTGCCGCTGTACTGCGTTCAAACCGGCGGTACTCAGTTTCAAGTCGCTGATCAGCCGGTAGGTCGGAATGATCTCGCGGTACATATGAAACCGGGATGGGCGTTGTACCGATTCTTTTCCCTGCCATTCCGCCGCTCGCTGATCTGCGGGGATGCTGAGCGATTGACGCCGTATGATCGTCTGTGCCTCGAAGGAGGTCAGATAGTCGGCCAATTGTTGCGCCGCTTCCTTCACCATGGACTTGCGATTGACGGCAAGACCGATCTCTATGAGCAGCGTGCGGTATTCTCCAAAGCTCGGCAAGGGTGCGAGATCGTAAGCAAATTGCGCCTTTCGCAAGTCGTTCAAGGCAAAATAGGTCGTCATGATCACCGAAACCTTTTGCTCCAAAAACAGCTCCTCGGCGTCTGCATCACTGGCCGACAGCATAACCGGAAAGACGTCCGGCATGGCAATCAGCTCGCGACAGATGTTCAGGCTTTGTATCAGCGTAGTTTCGCACAAATTATATTGCCCGCGTTCATCAGGTTCAAAGGCCATGCCGCTCTGCAACAAGAAAACCGGCCAGCGATTGCGCGCCAGAAGATGGAAATAAAATCCGAAGCGCTCGTTCTCCACCGCCAATTTGCGGGCGGTATCGAACAGTTCGGACCAAGTCCAGCCGCTGTTCGGTTCAGGGAGCCGCTTCTCGCGGAAATGCTCGCGATTGTAACATAAAATCAGCGGAGAAAAGATGAGGGGCAGCGCAAGCAATTTTCCGCCATCGGTGAACGCTTTCAGCAGAAACGGATAAGTTCCCGGCTTGGCCGTCGTTTCCTCAAACAATTCGGCGCCGCCCCGTTCGATCACATCCTGAAAATTACTGTTGTTGATAGTGATGATATCCAACATTTGGGAATCCATGTATTGCTTCACGAAGCTGTAGTAGTTGTTCGTTGGGATTTCCATCGCGTCAACGCGAATATGCGGATTAAGCCGGTGAAATTCGCCGAGCAACCTTGCCATTTCCGCTTCGCCGGCAATGGTGCTGTGATATCCAAATTTGACAACCGTGCTTCGTACCGGGGACGGGCTGGCTACTCTATTTCCGACGCTTGGAATTTTCTCAATCAGTTGTTCCTGGACAAGAATATCCAGTCCTTTGCGGACGGAAAGATTGCTTAATTGATACCGTTTGGCCAACTCGCTTTCAGACGGCAGAAACTTGTTTACGCCAAGCTTTCCGGACAGGATCTGCTCGCGCAATGAGCATACCATTTCATCCAATCGCAACCGAAACGTCTTTCGGCTCGGTCTCATCGACATAGAACGACCCCGCTATCCATTAGATGTATAGGACAGAATTATCCCGGTTTTTAGCATAACGGAAACTGACAACCGCCACAAGGGAAGAGAGTAAAATCGCCCCAGTCCTATTTTTGTGCTTTGTCGTTATGAATCCGTATTCGGAGGGGAAAACTTCTGCTTTTCCACCGCAGCACGAAATGGCGATACTGCGCATTAAGGCTGGGCGGGAGCAGGGCGGAGCTTCCTGGATCTGTTCTCGTAGAAACAAACTAGGGTCAACGGAGAAATTCATGCAAAAGTGCAGGAATTTCTCCCTAGTTTTGGGCAAAACGAGAAAATGCATGCAAAAGTGCAGTTTTTTTGAGCACCAGATGGGTAATTGGCGGCACTTCGGCAAAAAAAACTGTAGAAATGCAGGCTTTTGACTTCAGACATAAATTATTGAAGCAAAAAACTGCACAAACGCAGGAATTTCCACTAGTGTCGATGGGAAAGGTGGCGTTGGGTAGACAACTCTAACTTTTAGAATAGACGGATACCGTTGTCGACCTGTTTTCGCCAACAAACGAAGTTCAAGTGGCGCGATTGTTGCGGTTACCGAAACTGTGTGATTCAATTGAGCTCCGAACGCACGATCGTTGCAGTAAGCAGAAATATATGACTCAAGACAGCGCAAGGAAGACCGGCTAAGGTGTGGGCTGGGGCTAAAATGGGCTAATTAATGTTTGGAGGATAGGCGAAAAGGAGTCAACAAGTGCGATCACCTCCACCTCCACCTCCAAAGAAATGTATGTGAAATTCGACGCTTTGTGCGATTTATCAGCCATTGTATATAACCCAAGACTCTCTTTAACACGCTGCGAAGCGGCACGGTTGTCTGATCTGATGAAAAAAAGGAGCTGCTTCTCTCCCGTGAGAAGCAGCTCCTTTCTATAAATCACCCGTACAACGGACCAAAGTTGCCGCAAGCGCGAAAATCGGCGCCAGTTGCGTCGTCCGCGCCGAAGGCGCCCCATGCGCTCGGCCGAAACAACTGACCCTCGTCCACGTTGTGCATCGCCACCGGGATGCGCAGCATCGAGGCGAGCGTGATCAGCTGCGAACCGACGTGGCCGTAGCTGACCGCGCAATGATTCGAGCCCCAGTGGCTCATCACCGTGTATACGTCCTTGAACGCGCCGCGGCCGGTGACGTTCGGCACGAACCAAGTCGTCGGCCACGATGGGTTGCTGCGCTGATCGAGCACGTCGTGAACCTCCGGTTCGAGCTCGACCGTGTAGCCTTCGGCGATCTGCAGCACCGGGCCTTGGCCCTTGATCAAGTTCAACCGGGCCATCGTCACCGGCATGCCGCCACGTGTTGTGAAGTCGGTCGAGTAACCGCCGCCGCGGAAGAAATCGACCGCCGGACACCACTCGACCGCCGCCAAGCAGCGCGCAGCCTCCTCCGACGTGATCTCCCAGTGAGGCTTCATCGCCGGAGCGCCGTCTTTCGTCTGCTCCCCGGTACCGTCAAGCGCCGCCGGGCCGGAGTTGATCAGATGAATCACGCCGCCGGCCGCCCGACCCGTCAGCTCCCGGCCGGTTACACGCTTCACCGCCGCCGGGCTCCAATAGGTACGCACATCGGCGAAAATTTGCGCGCTATCCGTCAGCAGATGCCCGAACAGCATCGTGAGTGCG
>JAJFMO010000554.1 GCA_020697475.1 Paenibacillaceae bacterium
GAAGTTGTGCTGGAGATGGATTTGGCTCCGCAGGTGAAGCGGGTGGCTACGCGATATGCGGAGGTTCGCGTGTTCACGGAACGGCCGATCGGTGAGGCTGTTCGTGTGCCGGCGACGGAAGGTGAGCTGGGGCGTGGGCAAGTTGCGGAAGTTACGTGGAATGGGCTAAAGGCATGGCCGGCTGGCTCGGGTTCGTACGGTTGGTATGTCAAGGCGGCGGACTCGTACGGAGGCGTGGCGTTGTCGGAATTGCAGGGGTTGGCGGTGGAGTGAGGGAAACAAGAAGGTACGGAAACAAGGGAATATAGCACCAAGGGAATACGGAAAACTGAGAGAATGATGAAAATAAGAAAATTCCTGCAAAACTGCAGGAATTTTCTGCTCTTTTTGAACGAAATGAGGAAATTCCTGCAAAACTGCAGTTTTTATAAGCACTTAGCGGGCAATTTGCATCCATTCGGCAATAATTACTGCACAATTGCAGGAATTTGGTTCCAGACACGAAAAATTGAAGCAAAAACTGCAGAAACGCAGGTATTTACATTGGGTGCACATTAAATGCCTGCTCCCCTTCAGTTCTTAACTAACATCATCTTCACGTCATCGAACTCCTATGGAAAAAATCCCCATAATGGAATAAGCTTGTATGGCATTGCACGCCAACCTTTACGGAAGCGAGGTTCGAGATGAGTCTGATCGAAGTGGAAGCGCTAACCAAGAAGTTCAAGTCGCCGGTCAAGGATCCGGGTTTGGCAGGCGCAATTAAGCATCTTTTCAAACAAAGGTATCAAGAGAAGACAGCGGTCAATGCCATCGATCTCTCGATCGAAGAGGGGGAGACTGTAGCCTATGTCGGCCCGAATGGGGCGGGCAAATCGACCACAATCAAAATGCTGACAGGCATCCTTATTCCCACATCCGGCAAGGTACTGATCGAGGGAGCCGTCCCCAGCCAAAACCGGATCGAGAACGCCAAAAAGATCGGCGTCGTTTTCGGCCAACGAACCCAGCTGTGGTGGGATTTACCGATCATTGAATCATTCTCGCTGCTGAAGGACATTTATGAAATCCCGGAATCCATTTACAAAACGAATATGGAACGTTTCGTCGACTTACTGGGGTTGGAGGAATTTCTGCACTTGCCCGCCCGCAAAATTTCGCTTGGTCAACGGATGAGAGCCGACTTGGGTGCGGCGTTGCTGCATAATCCGAGGATTGTCTTTCTCGACGAGCCCACGATCGGGCTGGATATTGCTGTGAAGGAGCGGATTCGCCGGTTCATCAAAGAAATGAACCAGGAACAAGGCACGACGATACTGCTGACCACGCACGATCTCGAGGATATCGAGGAGATTTGCAAACGGCTGGTCATTATCGATCAAGGCCGGGTCATCTATGATGGGGAGTTGCAAGCGGTGAAGGATGTGTTCGCCAAGGAACGAACGATGCATTTTCACATGGAAAATCCTATCTCAGGACTTGATAAGCTTCTCGCCTCGTTGGAAGGGGTTTTCCTCGAAAATGAGAAGGACACCACGTTCTCCGTCCGCTTCGACCGGTTTAAAATTTCCGCCGGCGATGTGACGAGCCTCATCATGAAGCATGGGAATGTCAACGATTTCCGCATCGATGAACCGAAAATCGACCGGATTATCCGCAAGGTGTACGAAGGGGAATTGGATCTCGGCAACGCGGAAACCAAGGGGGCGTGACCATGGTCAAACGAAAATATGTAACCCTTGCGAAAATCACCATGCAAAACGTGGTGGCGTACCGGTTCACTTATTTTGTCAGCCTGCTGGGGAGTCTGATTTTCATTATTGCGATGTTCTACCTCTGGAAAGCCATCTTCGACAATCGGGAGACGCTGTCCGGGTTTTCCTGGAACGAGATGAAAGCGTATATTTTTGTTACGTTTCTGACTAATTCGCTCATCTCCTGGTATTCCGAAACTCGTATATCCCGAAGAATCATCAGCGGCGATGTCGCGATGGATTTGCTGAAACCGTTGGATTTTCAGAAAGCGCGGGTGGCGGAAACGATGGGCGCCAGCCTCATCGAAGGGTGTATGGCGGCCATCATCATCTGTGTGGTGCTTCTGTTGACCGGAGCGATTCCTTTGCCGGGCACATGGCTTGCGGCTGTCATGTTCTTGCTGAGCTTGGTCGCTTCCCTGCTGATCAAATTCGGCATCGTTTACTTGGCCGGCATGCTCTGCTTCTGGACCGCGAGCGGGATCGGGATTGCCTGGATGCGTGCGGCTGTCACCAATTTTTTCTCCGGCGCGTTGGTCCCTCTGGCTTTCTTTCCCGGGTGGCTGGAAAAGATCGCGCAGATGCTGCCGTTCCAAGGCATTGTGTACATACCGGCTTCTATCTATCTGGGGAAGATAGCGGGAATGGATGCTGTGCAACAAATCGGAATTCAATGGATATGGGTCGTCGCCTTGTGGGTTGCCGGGAAGTGGGTGTGGCGCGGAGCAGTCAAGCAGGTGACGATTCATGGGGGATAGGGGGAGAATGCGCAGGCGGCCGGCCAGAAATGTTTACCTGTACTATCGCTTGTTGAGTCAGCGGATAAAAGCGGTGTTGTCCTATCAGACGGACTTTCTGATCGGGATTGTCGCCACGACGGTTACCCAGGGGTTGGGCCTTGTATTCTTATCAGTTATTTTTCAAAAAATTCCCCATATTCAAGGCTGGGACTTCTGGGAGGTCGCTTATATTTACGCCATGGTGATTTTTGCCGAAGGGGCCGCTTCTTTCTTCTTTAACGGGATGTGGTCTTTAGGCGGTTTGGTGAACAAAGGGGAGATGGACAGAATTCTCGTGCGTCCCATTCCTCCTCTGATTCAGGTGTTCACTTCCATTCCGGGCCTCGGCGGCTTGGGCGGCATGGTGATGGGCGGGGTGATTATGGGGCAAGCGCTCCGGCATGTTCAGACGGATTGGACTTTTTACAATTACGGGCTGCTGCTTGTGTTT
>JAJFMO010000555.1 GCA_020697475.1 Paenibacillaceae bacterium
CTCCGCATATCCCGGCCTGTTTTCCTGCCGTTCTCTGGCGATGGCCATGTCGTTGTCCGGCACGTCGCGCGTAATCGTCGAGCCCGCGGCAACGAGAGCTCCCTGCCCTACCTTGACCGGCGCGACCAAATTCACATTGCTGCCGACGAAGGCGTTGTCTCCAATCACCGTCTTATGCTTGTTGACCCCATCGTAATTCACCGTAATGGCCCCGCACCCGATGTTCACATTGCTTCCGACTTCCGCGTCGCCGACATAGCTCAAGTGGGACACCTTCGTCCCGGCGCCCAGTACAGCGTTCTTGATCTCCACGAAGTCGCCGATCTTGACGTGCTCGCCGATCTGCGCCCCTGGGCGCAAATACGCGAACGGGCCGATCGTCGCTTCATCCGCCACTTTCGCTTCCGACAATACCGATTGCTTGACGGTCACTCGGTTGCCGATCTGCGAGCCCGTAATATCCGAATTCGGCCCAATGATGCAGCCTTCGCCGATTACGGTCGCGCCGCTCAACGTCGTGCCCGGCCAGATTACGCTGTCGGCCCCGATCTTCACGCCTGAGTCGATATACGTATTCTCCGGGTCGATCAACGTCACTCCATTCACCATATGCTCACGGTTGATTCTCCGGCGCATCCACACTTGCGCTTCAGCCAAGCCCACCCGGTCGTTCACACCGATCCCTTCGGTGGCGTCCTCCGTGCACAGAGCGACAATCGTTTCTTGCTGCCCATTTAAAATACCGAAAACGTCTGTCAAATAGTATTCATGCTGGGCGTTATCGTTCGTTATCTTGCTTAAGGCGTCGAACAGCTTCTTATTGTCGAATACGTAGGTGCCCGCGTTGATCTCCTTGATTTCCCGTTGCTCTGCGGTGCAGTCCTTCTGCTCGACGATTTGCAAGAAACGTCCGTCACTACCGCGGACGATTCGCCCGTAGCCATGAGGATTGTCCATTCTCACGGACATGACCGCCGCTGCGGCCGGCGTCTCGCGCACCACCTGAATCATTCGCTCCAACGTGGCGGATCGGACAAGCGGGGTGTCCCCGCAGATGACGATGGTGATCCCCTCTTCATCCGAGAGCAGCGGAGCGGCTTGCAGCACCGCGTGCCCTGTTCCCAATTGCTCTTCCTGCAACGTATATTCCACTTGGGCGCCCAAATACGCCTTCACGGCATCTGCGCCGTGTCCAACCACGGCAACGATCCGATCCGCGTTCGCCTGTTTCAGCAAATCGATAATATGGCCGACCATCGGTTTGCCGCAAACGGGGTGCAGTACTTTATGAAGTTTCGAATTCATTCGTTTGCCTATGCCGCCGGCCAATACAACCGCCAATGTTTTCAACAGGCATCGCTCCCAACTGGTCGTAATATATAATTTTCAGTAATGTATGCTTCCTATGCAATGAACGCTTTATTGACTATAGCCCAATTTTCGCTAAAAGAAAAGAGAGTCCGGGTTCCGGCTCTCCTTCGCTTGCATTTTTTTAATCCACTTCTTCATTCCAATCCCAATCTTGCGGGATGAATGAAACTGTACTGCATTCGTTATGCACCTTCTTCGATTACTTCTTCGTCTTGCGCCGCTCTGTCATACTCAGCAAGAACGGCAGCTTGGATCTTCTCCCGGGTGGAAGAGGCGATCGGATGGGCGATATCCCGAAACTCGCCATCAGGGGTGCGCTTGCTGGGCATCGCTACAAACATCCCGTTGTTCCCGTCGATTACGCGAATGTCATGAACGACAAATTCATTGTCGATCGTGATCGATGCAATCGCCTTCATTCTACCTTCGGAGTTGACGCGGCGGAGTCTGACATCTGTAATGTTCACTTTATGCTCACCACCTTTATCCCGCAATTCTGATGCATTTCTTGATGTTTGTTCATAATTCCACATCAGCAAGTAATTTCCTTCTTTTTTTTGGGAAAAAATTCTTAAATCAGCAAAAAAATTTCTAAAAAAAGGGGCTCTTCGACAAAATTCGAGCGATTTCCGGCGATTTCATCCGATTTTGTCAAAATAATTGCCCAACCCGACCGATGCTCTCCCCGTTTCGATGCCGGACACGCGGGCAAGCGATATATAATCGTCGACCAGGTGATCGGCCACTTCCGCCGACTCCATGAACACCCCGACCCCTCGGACCGTGGCGCGGAACTCCTGCAGCAAGTCCATCATTCCCCGTACGGTACCGCCGACCCGCATATAATCGTCGACAATCAGCACTCGGGATTGCTCTTTCAGCGCCCTTCGGGATAAGGACATCGTCTGGATACGCTTGCTGGATCCGGATACGTAGTTGATGCTGACCGCCGAGCCTTCGGTGACCTTGTTGTCGCGCCGCACGATAACGACGGGCAAGTTCAGGTAAGTGGCGGTTGCATAGGCGAGCGGGATCCCTTTCGTCTCCACGGTCATCACGACATCTACTTCGAGGTTGGCGAACGCCGTCGCGAATATTTTGCCGAGCTCGTTCAACAACGCCGGCTGGCCGAGCAGGTCCGACATGTACAAGAACCCGCCGGGAAGAATACGCTCTTGCTTCTCCAGTTGCCCGCAGATCGATTTGATGAAAGAGAGCGAGGCGGAGCGGGGCACCTTCGGAATATATTTGACGCCTCCCGCGGCGCCCGCGTACGTCTGCAGGTCGCCAAGCCCGGACTCTTCAAACATGTCCCGGATCATGGCCAGATCCTCGCTGATCGAAGATTTGGCGGATTGGTAGCGTTCGGCGAAGGAGGTCAGGGAGATGAGCGAGTGAGGGTGCTGCAGCAACGTCTGCGTCATCTCGACCAATCTTAAGCTGCGCTTGAGCTTCTTCATTTCCGCACCTTCTCCATAAATTAAGTCAACAACGGAACAGCGAAGACGTCTTTGCAAAATCCCCGCAGCGCGTTGTAAATTCGCACCGCTTTGGCCTTCCGGCGAACTATGCCGAATACCGTGGGGCCGCTGCCGGACATCAAG
>JAJFMO010000556.1 GCA_020697475.1 Paenibacillaceae bacterium
CCGAAAGTCGAATATTCCATCTTTCGGTTCCCCCTTCCCAGGAATAAAATTTGTGAAAATTTCATCCGCTAGGACCTACGTCATTCACTTCTCTTCGAGGGAATAATCTCTCGGCAACAATACATTGTCCTGAGTGAATCCTGGTTCCTATAAAGTTTTTTTCAACGAGATTAAAAATACCATCTATCCGCCGGAAATGCAATAGTTTTTTTTGTGAATTTCAGGACATATATCCTTGTAAAAACACCCTACAAAGTGCTGCTTTTACTTTGAAGCGGATTCAAATACTTTGCGAGGACCCCAAACTAAAGAAGCAGCTGCCCGATAATTGCGAGCCGGCTGCTTTAGTTGAAGGCAAACGCTTCATGCCTCCAGAATGAACAATCGGCGGGACAACGCGGCCAATCGATCGTCGATTAGCCGATCCGTATCAGGCGACGCGGTTCGATTACGCAGGTCAAGCCATAAGTCGGCTTGGGAGCGAATCGACTCAATCTCATGTTCCACATCTTGCTTGGCGAACGTGCGTGACAGTTGTTCGGCGGTGCTGCGGTACTCATAAATGACCGTATGGCCGCCTTTGTTGATTTCCACAATCTTCACTACTGAACCGCGCTCGTAATAATACATCATCGTATAATGGCTGTAAATTCGTTTGACGATAGCATCGCCTTTGTACTTGGCAACTGCCGCCCTCATCGCGCCCACAAGTTTCGGGTTGACCAAACGGCACGACCCGGTGCAAACATAGTTATCCTTGCGGCGTTCAAACGTGAAGACGACTTCTTCTCCCGAACCTGCGGTGATGACGATTTCTTGGCTTCCATTTTCGACGATTATGATCTGCGATTTGATCTGGCTGTCGGCAAATAATTGCGCGAACTGCCCCATTTCGGCTTCTTTCAACGTCAGGCGGGCTTTGACATATTCCGTCGCTAACCTCTGAGCCATAAAAATCCCTCAATTCCGCTTTTTCCAAGCGATTTCCAAACCATGAAATCCGTGACTGCTGCCTAACATTACTTAACGCTTATAGTATACTACACAATAAACAGATATTCCTGCGCATTTTTTCCGGAAATAGGCCAAATAATGCGGTTTAGCCGGATTATCGAGGAAGGACAAAAAGTTATCCCCATGAATCCTGCGAAATCAAGGCATTCTTAAATCGGCAGCTTGTCCGATAACACTCCATAATTGATCTTTTCCCAGCCCGCTCTCCGATGAGAACATCACCAAGGAATCGTCCGGGTCGAGCTTTAGCGTCTCCGCCGTCACATCCAAATGACGTTGCCAACGGCTTCGGGGAATTTTGTCGGCTTTCGTAGCCACAACGCAAACCGGGATTCGATAGTACTTCAGCCAGTCGTACATAGACTGGTCATCGGCTGTCGGCGGGTGGCGCAGGTCGACGATCAGGATTAACAGCTTGACCCGTCCGCTTTCCCGCAAATACTGTTCGATGAACTTGCCCCATACTTGCCGTTCGGTTCGCGACACTTTGGCATAGCCGTATCCGGGCAAGTCGACGAAGTAAAGCTGCTCGTTGACCCGGTAAAAATTAAGCGTTTGCGTCTTGCCCGGAGTGGAGCTTGTACGCGCCAAATTTTTCCGCTGAATCATACGGTTGATCAGGGAAGACTTGCCGACGTTGGAACGGCCGGCCAAGGCAATATCCGGCAAGGAATCTTCCGGATATTGCTTCGGACCGACCGCGCTGATAATAAATTCTACCTGATTGATTTTCACGATTTCGGCGCCCCCATCTTCTGGCTGCTCAAGAAAATTAGTATTAGTTTTTCGCCTAAGTTAAGCAGCCTTAATGAACGCCAACCGGCCGGATCAACGCACGTTCCAGCACTTCGTCCATGTGGGCGACCGGAATCAGCGTCATCTCTACGCGCACGCTCTCGGGAATTTCCTCGATATCTTTCTCGTTGTCCTTGGGCAACAGGATGGTTCGAATTCCCGCCCGATGCGCGGCCAGCGACTTCTCCTTCAGCCCGCCGATCGGCAACACCCGCCCGCGCAGTGTAATCTCCCCGGTCATCGCCACTTTGCCCGACACGGGAATGTTCGTCAAGGCGGAAATAAGCGCAGTTGCCATCGTAATCCCTGCGGAAGGCCCGTCCTTGGGGATCGCCCCTTCCGGGATATGGATATGAATGTCGTTCTTCTCATGGAAATCGGTCGGAATTTGCAGCATCTCTGCACGCGACCGGGTGTAGCTGAACGCCGCTTGGGCCGATTCTTTCATCACATCGCCCAATTGGCCGGTCAGCGTTAATTTGCCGTTGCCGGGTACGACCGTCACCTCGATGACGAGCGTATCGCCGCCGACTTCCGTCCAGGCCAAACCGGTGACCGAACCGACCTGGTCGGTCATCTCCGCCTGATTGTGGCGGAACTTCTCCGGTCCCAGGTAGTCGTGCAGTTGACTGCCGGTAATCGTTACTTGTGTCTTGCCGGAGACGATTTCACGGGCCGCCTTGCGGCATAATCCGGCGATCTGCCGTTCGAGATTGCGAACCCCGGCTTCGCGCGTGTACTGGCGAATGACCTTCTGTAGCGTCGATTCGTCGATCTGCAGCTGGTCTTCCTGCAGACCGTGATCTTTCTTCTGCTTGGGCAACAGATAGCGCTCAGCAATCTTCAGCTTCTCCAGCTCCGTGTAGCCTGGAATCGGGAGCATTTCCATCCGGTCTAGAAGAGGCCGCGGGATATTGTGCACGGCATTGGCTGTCGTGACGAACATCACCTTCGACAAGTCGAACGGGACCTCGATGAAGTGGTCGCTGAACGTGCTGTTCTGCTCAGGATCAAGCACTTCGAGCAGCGCCGAAGCCGGATCGCCGCGGAAATCCATCGCCATTTTGTCGATCTCATCGAGCAGAAACACCGGGTTGCTTGATCCGGCGTTCTTCATTCCTTGAATAATCCGCCCCGGCATGGCTCCGACATACGTACGGCGA
>JAJFMO010000557.1 GCA_020697475.1 Paenibacillaceae bacterium
GGTTATCATAGTCTGATGGTTAAGAACGGCAGCAATATCAAGACTGTTGCCGATCTGAAAGGCAAGAAGCTGGCCTCGCAGAAAGCAGGCAGCACCGCCGACGTCGTGTTGAACGGGGTCGTCCTTTCCAGCGCTGGACTCGATGCGAAGAGCGTGAACATGGTGTATGTCGAACCGGCCGCAGCCATTCAATCGCTGCAAGCAGGCACAGTCGATGCGGCGTTCGTGTTCGAGCCGTATGATCATATCGCCCGCGCGGCGTTTGACGCCAAGTCGATTTACGAGATCGGCAAAGCTTGGCCGTTCCCTTGCATGGTCGTGATCACTTCCGGTGAAGTGTGGAAGAACAAACACGATGCCGTTAACCAAATGCTTGACGCTCAGAAAGAAGCGATCGATCTTCTGAAGAAAGACCCGGCCAAAGCCGCCGGTATTATCGCCAAGAACTTCATCGAAGGCGATTCGCTCGATACGTCCAAGGGCAAAGTCAAAGCGGTTGACGTCATTAAAGATTCGATCGCCGCGCAAACGTACAACTACGACATTACTCCCGACCAAGTCAAGCGGATGCAAGAGATTGCCGATATTATGGTCAAGCAAGGCGCCATGAAAAAGTCGATCAAAGTGGAGGATATTCTCGATCTCTCCTGGCAGAACAGTCAAAAGAAATCTTAAGGAGCACGCTTAAGTGAGTACACAAGATACACAAAGTTTGACAGAAGATATCAGCGGTACATCAAGCGAGGCCTCCCCCGGCAAACGGGGGAAGCCTTCCCTATGGAATAAAAGTTGGCCTTACCTGGCTGCCGTCGGCAGCCTTTTGGTCGTTTGGGAGATCGGTGCGCTGATCGAAAATAAACCGTTCATTCTGCCGGACGTCGTCCAGACGGTGCCCCGGTTCTTCCAAAGCTTCTCCGACGCAGAATTTATGAACGGGGTGTGGCGCAGCATGTACCGGCTCGCCGTCGGCTATCCGGTTGCCTGTCTGCTGGGCGCCCTGCTCGGCCTGTTGGCCGGTGTCTCCCGCACGTTCGCCGTTTATTTGCGCAGCTTAATTTCCATTCTGCAGTCGATCCCTCCGATCACTTGGGTACCGTTCCTGTTATTGCTGCTCGGCTTCGGCGACACGGTCATCATCGCCGTCATCACGATCGCGAGCTTCTTCCCGATGGCGTTGTCGGTCATGAACGGAACCGAAGGCGTCAACAAGACGCACCTGGAGCTGGCGCGGGTATTCGGCGCGAATCGGATGCAGCTGCTGACGAAGGTGTTCGGCCCCGAATCGCTGCCTGCGTTCATCACCGGCGCGCAAGTGTCGTTCGGCAACGCCTGGCGTTCGCTGATCGCCTCGGAGATGGTGGGCGGCGCCAGCATCGGACTCGGCAAATATTTGAGCTACCATGGAGAAATCGCCGACATGAAAGGCGTCATGATCAGCATCATCGTCATCGGCGGGATCGCCGCTCTGCTCGACCACGTCGTACTGGAGCGAATCAAGCGCAAGCTGCTGCATTATCGCTATGTGTCAGGCTCGGGAGGGAAGAAATAATGCAGAAGCTCGAACTTAAAGGGGTTAACAAACATTTCGGGGATTTGCTCGTTCTCACCAACATCAACCTGACAATCGAAGAGGGTGAATTTGCGGCGATTGTCGGCCCTTCCGGCTGCGGCAAGAGCACGATTTTGCGGATGCTGGCCGGGCTGGAGGAAGCAAGCGAGGGCCAAGTGCTGGCCAACGGCCAGCCGATCACGAAGCCGGACCCGCGCCGGACGCTGATTTTTCAGGAGCATGCCCTCTACCCATGGCGCACCGTGGAGCAGAACGTCGGCTTCGGCATGGAGCTGGCCAAGGAACCTAAAGACGAACGCAAGAAGCGGATCGATGAAATTTTGGAAAAAGTCGGCCTCGACGGCTTTCAGAAATATTACCCGCACCAGCTTTCCGGCGGCATGAGGCAACGGGCGTCAATCGCCCGGGCGCTCGTCCTGAATCCCGAGGTGTTGCTGCTTGACGAACCGTACGGCGCGCTCGACGCGATCACCCGGCTGGCGATGCAGAATGAGCTGATTCGTCTGTGGCGAGGCACCGGCAAGACCGTGCTGCTCATCACCCACGACATCGACGAAGCGGTATACCTGGCCGATTCGATCTATGTGATGAGCCCTCGCCCCGGGCACTTCATCCAGACGCTGCACGCCGACATGGCCCGCCCGCGCAACCGCAACGGCCAGAAGTTCGTCGAGCTGCGGCAGAAGATCATGGACAACCTGGACATCGGGTCGTACAGTATATAGGTGGAGCTGCATTTCGAAGGACCGTCAGGACATTTCCTGGCGGTCCTTTTTTACTCGCGGCTGTTGTTGGCGGGGCGGTAGCCTGGGATGATTTACGGACTATTGTAAAAGAGAAGGAGAGCCGCATCTCAAGCGGTCTCTTCTCAAGCGGTCTCTCCTCCTGTTTAAACGCTGCAATGCCTACTTCTTTCGGCTGTGGCGCACCGAGCGTGGCTCGAACGACGTCGCGGCTGAGGCCTTCTTCTCACCCGGCTCGTCCGCTCCTATGCCAGCCGCTGCAGTGCCGGCGCCATGCGCGGCGCTCGTTCCCTTGTCGGCGGTGCCCAGCCGGGCTTGCATCCCGCCGATCGCTGGGCCTCCGCGGCTCCACAGCACGCCGACACTGGTTCCGCCGGCTTCGCCACCATGCGAAGCTGCACCCGACGGCAATCCCAGCTCCACGTAGCGGATTTCCGCGCCGGACGCTCTCAGCGTCTCAGACGCAGCAGAAGCGCCGTTCAAGCCCGCGTGACGTTCCGCTCTTGAGGACCCGGAAGCCGACTCGCGGTTCGCGCGATTGCGCATCCTGCGCAGATGATCGAGCTCTTCCTCCACTTGTTCGAGCCGTTTGGCAAGCAGGTGAACGCTTTTCTGCAAATAGGCGACGGTCTCTTCCAAATCTTCATGACGGGCGGCAGACTTCGCATGCGTCGGCGGCAAACCGGACTCCCGCTCGGCTGGAGCGTCGTCGGTCAAGAGAGCGCTCAATTCTTCCTTGGAAAGAATATCTTTGTACATAGCCGCGGCATCCTTCCCGTCCAAAATTCACTTATCCCATTATCCTAACATGACGTCATATAAAGATAAAGTCCTATATAGGGCGTCGGGGGAGCGGATTTTTCGTTAAGGCATGAACGTCCGACTTTGCGAATACAATCTACCTAGGATGTGCGGGTGAGATAGCTTTCCACTAGATAAGGAGAAACTAATCTCCCCGCTGCGCCTCAGGGGTTACGCCATCAACTGCATAGAGAGGAGCCGTTAATGAAACATGTCGGACGGAGACGCAGGCAACTGACGTTCATGCTCATCCCGGATGCCAATCGACGGATCGCTCAATGGAAAATCCCCATGATTGCCCTTTACATCGTCCCTTGCGCCCTTGTGTTGGCCGTTGCCGTCGCCAGCTTCGCTGTTTATTCCCGGTTTCAGCAAATCCAAGTGGATAGAGCGGCCATGGAGAACCGCTTGAGCCTTCAAATCAACCGACTGCAGCAATCCCAGGATGAGAAGAAAGACCGTATTACCGAGCTGCAAAATCAGCTGATCGATCTGTCCAGCCAAGCGGATCAATTCAAAGAAAGACTCGATCGCGTGAAAGAATTGGAGAGCGAACTGGGGGATATCGCCAACACCTCCGATGCGTTGTCCGGTTTGCAATTGAGCGCCCTGGACGGGGCCGGCGGCCAAGCCGCTCAAGAGCAAATCGGCGGCGAAGCGCTGCCGGTTACGGAACGAAGCGTCGATCTGCTGGCCGACGACACCCGCAACCACTTCAACCAACTCTCGACGGAACTGGAATCATCCATATCCAACATCGCCACGTATGAGCAGATTATTTTGGAGAAACAGCATCAAGCCCGAATTACACCGTCGATTTGGCCGACAATTTCGCATCTTATCACTTCCCGCTTCGGCATTCGCCGCGATCCCTTCACCTCCGCCCCGACCTTCCACAGCGGTCTGGACATTGCCGGCAGGCAAGGCGACCCGGTCTATGCCACGGCGGATGGCAAAGTGACTTTCGTCGGCTACGATGCCACTCACGGCAACCATATTCTAATCGATCATTCGGGCGGAATCGTGACGCATTATATGCATTTGAGCCGGATACTGGTAGGTAAAGGCGATGAAGTATCCAAGGGGGACAAAATCGGCCTGTTGGGCTCGACAGGTCGAAGCACCGGCCCGCATGTGCATTACGAAGTGATAAAGAGAAATCAGCCTATTGATCCGACACCATTTTTGAAAGGATGATGAACATGTTGAAGAACAAAATCGGAATTCATGCCGGCACGGACACCCTGGTTGGAGAAGGCACAGTCGTTGAAGGCAAAATGATCTCATCCGGCGGGATCCGCGTGGAAGGGCAAGTGATCGGAGATCTTGAGTGTGAAGGCGATGTGACGGTCGGGGAGCATGCGATGATGAAGTCGAACATTACGGCGGCGAATATTACGATCGCGGGGCAAGTGTCCGGCAACATCATCGCCAAGGAGAAGCTGGTGATTCTGCCGACCGGCCAGCTGCTCGGAACGATTGACGTCCGCTCGTTCACGATTATGGAGGGCGGCGTGTTTCAGGGCACCAGTAAGATGGAGCCGCGCCAGCCGGATAACCTTCTCCAGACGAAGCGAGAGTTGAAGCAGCAGCAGAATAAGCAAAAGAACGAGTCGGCTGCAGCGGCGAATTAGCGGCTGCGCGACATGGCCGGAGGCGCTGGCGTTGGCTGGGGCAGGCACAGAACACAATAGTCAGTGAGTAAATCGAGGCGAAGGGAAATACCTGCAAATGTGCAGGAATTTCCCTTCGTTTTTGGCGTTTTTCCGGGAATTGATGCAAAAGTGCAGGAATATTTCGTTCACCCCCCTTCCACCTCGATATTCGCTCGCGAAAAACTGCATTTTTGCAGTTATTCGCCGAAGAAGGCGAATTAGTTGAGGAAAAAGATGCACAAATGCATCTTTTTGTTGTTGGTGGTTGGATAGCTGAGGGAAAAGTATCGGCACATCGCATACGAGGTATTACGACGAGCGATGGCTATCCACTTTTGCTAGTGAGTTTGGAAGTAATCGATGGTTAGCGGTGCGTTGGACAGTTATGGTGGTCGTTGTTGCAGTTGGTGGTCATTGGTGGTTGGTGATGGTTACGGATTTAAGAGTCGGGCGGGCTGTAGAGTAAAGGACTGGGGATGCCAGCCCCTTCTCATCAAACCGTACGTGCGGTTTTCCCGCATACGGCTTTCCGACGTTCTTCACCTTGCGCAGTA
>JAJFMO010000558.1 GCA_020697475.1 Paenibacillaceae bacterium
ATTCGTCGGTCCCGGCACCAAGCCGAACCCGGAAGCCGTGTTGACAATATGCCCGAACCCTTGCTTGGCCATAATCCGGTAGGCATAATGCGAACCGTGCAACGCTCCATGCAGATTCACGTTCAACACTTTCGTAATTTCTTCGAGCGGCAAATCTTGAAATTCCCCGATAACCGTAATTCCCGCATTGTTGAACATGTAGTCGAGCTTGCCGTGCCGCTCCAGAACCGCATCAAGCGCTTGTCCCACCGATGCCGGGTCGGTGATGTCAACCTGTGCCGCTTCCGCCTTGCCGCCTGCCGCCATAATCTCTTCCACCACCACAGTTGCAGACCCGCCACCCGTTACTACACAAACTTTCCCCGCAAATTTTCTCAAAAAAGATTCACCCCCCAAAAACCCATATTCTACATATAGGGGGCGAATCCCTTCTTTTCCTGATCCTTCGTTATTCCTCCGGCTGACCGGACGCTTTGCGCAATTCATTGGCTAATCGGTGAAATTCCGCCCTTGCGTCGTCCGAATCGGTGCAATCGTAGGCGGCCGACAAGAAAGCGATGATTTTATTGGCATCCTCCGCGCTCATCCGAACCCCTCCTTCCAAATCTTCAACAGTACCTTCGTATTCGTCCATATCGACGTTGCCTTGGATTCCCGGAACTTCGCCTTTATCCGAATACTGGAGGAACGTCCAATGCGTCCAACCCGCGCGGTCTGCCGGCTGATCCACATCGTAATTGGCCAGCCACAGAGGAATATCGCTGAGCGAAACGTCCAAATATTGGTCGGCAAAGTACGGGTACGTATAGATGATCGGTTGGCGTCCTGTGATGTTGTTCACCCTGCGGATCCAAGCCCGAACAATGGTCGTGATTTGTTGTTTCGTGTCGGCGGTGGCGATTTCCACATCGAGTACAGGCGGCAGATCGAGCACACCGAACCCGCCGTTATCGTTTATTAGACTGATGAAATAATCCGCTTCCTTACGCGCTTCGGTGGCTGATGTCGCCCGCATAAAGTGATAGGCGCCGACTTTGATTCCCACTGCTCGAGCGTTCTGCAAATTTTGCACAAAAGTATCGTCGATGAATGTCGTTCCTTCCGTTGCTTTCAAGAAGGCAAAAGAGATTCCGGAATCCTTCACTTGCCCCCAATCGATATCCCCTTGGTAATGGGATACGTCGACCCCCATGGCATGATCCGAACTTCGACTTTGCATCGCACTCCCCTCCTTATGTCCATCATATGAACAGGGAGGGAGTACGGTGACGGCACGGGCAAGACCAGACAAGCCTGACTAATTTACAGCTTCCCGAGCGTCTTGAGATACTTCGGAAATTTTGGTGATTTCCCAGGGATCGTCCGGCGAACGCCGCTCGCAAATCATCATCAGCCGCTCGTTGTCCGCTGTCCTCGATCCATTCCATGTCACGGCAAGCTGAAGCGTGATGGTTGTTCGAAGCGGAGCCGCTTGCTCGTCCCCTTCGGGTGAAGTGACAGAATCGCTTTTTGCCATGGCCGGTTTGCGCAACAAGCGCACGTCGGTCAGTTGATCCCATTGCTTCGCAATCGGATGAATCGGCTTGCCGTCCTCGGCCGGCAACAACTGCATCATTAACCCCAAGTCCCGTTGGTGCAACCCGGCTACATACAGCTCTGCCAGCTTCAACGGTTCAAGCGTCCGCACATATTCCGGCAACTTTCCCGCCGCCCGGAACACCATTGCCTGATGCATCAGATCCACCTGATCGGAGCCATGAGTTTTACTTTGATAAAAATGAATGCAAAAATGCCCGCTGAACCCGTTCTCGGGAATGCCGTCCCCGCCATGGGGCATGCCGTTCATCGAAGCGGCGAGCCAGCCTCCGTCCGGCGCCTTGACGAGAACGGCGCGGCGGTCCCAGCTCCAGCCTTGTGTGTAAATTTGCCGCATTGTATCGGTATCTTCCTTGGTCAGCGGCTGAAAATCGGCATGGCTGCTGCCCGCACGGCGTTGTGCAGAGAAGGTCAGGCCGGTCAAGACGTCCATGACCTCGGTCTTCGCCATGCGCGGCACGAGGCGGCTGGCCTCATCCCACGGAACTAATGCGCCATAATGCTGAAAACGCAAGCTGCGCGACAATCGGGACAACAGTTCCGCTAGTTTGTCGGGGAGCAACAGCTGGATGTGGGCAGCCGGATCGTAGACGCGGCCGGAAGAATCGGCAACCAAGATGCGTACCCGCGAAGCTTGCTTGGCCACAACGGTGACGTCGAGATCCTTCGGCAAATCCGCCACTTGCTGTCCTTCGCAGCGGAATAAGGCGTCCGCCCATTGCGGGGAACGAATGCGCAGCTCGGAAAACCCTGCGGCATCCGGCGCGGATTTCAAGACGAGGATCAGTTCTCCGTCTTCAGCCTGGGCGTGTTTGGCGGCGAACTTCACCGGCCAGTTGATCCAGGTTGCCGCTGATGCGATCGGCGGAAATAGGAGCAAGCCGGTGCATATAATCGGAAATATCGGAAAAATCAAGCTTCGAAGTTGTTTTCTCATCTGGATGTACCCTTTGCACATGGTAGTTTCACGTTTGCATTATGCGCTTTTCAGTGCCGTTTATGTACGGACGGCAAACTTTTTGCGGGCGCTTCATGAATCATGCCGGAACGGGAAATGATATCGTTGTGCAAAGATTTTGACGGAAACGGAGATTGAACACAGGAGACGAACTTCAGTGAGACGATTCGGATTCCTTGGGCTTGCGTGGCTGATCGCATTGGTAAGCGGACTTTTCCTCATGAGTATAGGATCGGCTGCCGCAGCCGGCTTCACGAACGCCCCGTCGCCCAACAAGCTTCAACCATCCCAGGATGTTGTCATAAAAGTCGACCTGCAGCGCAACCGGCTGACTCTTGTCATCGACGGCTCGGCGATGAAGTCGTATCCGATCGCCCTCGGCAAACCGCAGACGCCGACTCCTGTCGGGGAGTGGAAAGTGATCAACAAGTACAAAAATTGGGGAAAAGGGTTCGGCACACGCTGGATCGGGCTCAATGTCCCCTGGGGAATATACGGCATCCATGGTACGAATCGGCCGCACTCGATCGGCGATGATGCGAGCCACGGCTGTATTCGCATGCTCA
>JAJFMO010000559.1 GCA_020697475.1 Paenibacillaceae bacterium
ACTCTTGAGCATGAATCGTCTGGAACAAGCGGATCGATACAACCGCAAGGAGAGCGGCTGCGAGCACCGTCCCCCAAAACCACTTGCTTCTGACCACAGCTTTCATCATAATCGTTACCCGACCAATCGCCGATAGCAGCGGTTAAATTCGGCTTTGATTTTCTCAACATCCAACGTTGTCAATTCCCGATTCCGCATGACCCAACGCCCATCCACACAACTATCCGTGACATCGCCCGCGCTGGCAGAATAAATCAAGTGGGAAACAAGATCGCTATGTGGATAAAAATGAGGCTGGTCAATATCGACCGCAATCAAATCGGCTTTGTTGCCGGCAGCCAGTTCCCCTACGTCGTCCAGCCAAATTGAAGCCGCGCCGATGCTTGTGCCCATCTTGAGCGCCTGCGGCGCCGGAACAGCTGTCGGATCGCCGCTGACACCCTTGTGCAGCAGTGCCGCTAGCCGCATCTCCTCGAACATGTCGAGGTTATTGTTGCTTGCCGAGCTGTCGGTTCCGAGCGAGACGAGCACGCCCGCCTTCAACAACTCCGGTACCCTGGCGATGCCGCTTGCCAGCTTCAGGTTGCTGCCCGGATTGTGCGACACACGCACGTCGTATTCCCTCAGCACCGCGATCTCCTCGTCGGTCAAATGCACGCCGTGCGCCACCAAACACGGACGGGAAAAAACGCCCAGCTTGCGCAAATGCTCCACCGGCCGCGCCCCGTATTCCCGCTCATTCTGCAGCACTTCATTCATTGATTCCGACATGTGCGTATGAAGCGGCAACTGGAGGTCGTGCGCCGCTTGGACGATTCGCTCGATGTAGTCCGGTGGGCACGTGTAAGGCGCATGCGGCGACATCATCGTCGTAATACGCCCATCGGCGCGGCCGTTCCAGTCGCGGGCGAAACGAATCGCTTCCTCCAGCTTGGCGGTTTGCACGTCCGGCGGACACAAACCGATCACTCCTCGCGCGAGACACCCTCGCATCCCGGACTGCTCTACGGCGTTCGCCACTTCATCCATATGATCGTACATATCTACAAAAGCGGTTGTGCCGCCTTTAATCATCTCGACAATGGACAGCAACGTCCCCCACTTGACGTCGTCTGCGGTAAATTTCGCTTCATTCGGCCACATTTTTTGCTCCAGCCACACTTGCAGCGCCAGATCGTCGCCGATTCCGCGCAACAATGCCATCGCCGCATGTCCATGCGTATTGACCAGCCCGGGTAAATACAACCGGTGCGACCCATCAATCACTTCGTCGAACGTTTCGGCCGGCGACGGCTGCCCTTCACCAATATCCGTTATATATTGCCCCTCGATCGTCATATATCCGGAGATAACTTTCAAGCCCCCATTGCCGTCCGGAACGACAAATTGCCCGTTGTGTATAATCGTTGTTTTCATTGGTTATCCTCTCTTTCATCGTCCAATCATCACATGTCCAATTTACCGTTATCTCAGGATGAAATCAACCGCCAAGCGGATTTGCTTTCGTCACGGCGAATATGATAAGTTCATTTTGCGAAAGGAAAAATATGTCGTTTTCAGAGGAGGACTGTTGAAATGTGGGGAAACAAGAAAGAGAATGTGTTCCTCGATCTGCTGATCGAGGCGGCCAGAAATACGCTGCAGGGGGCGCGCATGTTTCGTGAGGCGATGTCCGGCAAAGAGCCTGCGCTGAAGTATTTGGGACCGCTCAAAGAGCTGGAGGAAGTCGGCGACAAGCTGATCCATCAAGTTTTCCACGGACTGAACAAAGTGTTCATCACCCCGCTCGACCGAGAGGATATCATGGAGCTTGCGGTACGCATCGACGATGTGATGGACGGGATCGAGGCGACGATCGCCCGTTTTGATTATTTGAACGTCACCCATACGGATAAAGTGATGAACGATTTTGCCGACGTCCTTGTCGAATCATGTGAGCATATTCTTACCTCGTTCGAGCTGCTGTCGCACAAGAAGTATATGGACATCAACCCGCACACGGTCAAGATCAACGGTTTGGAGAATGAAGGCGATCGGCTGATGAGGGAAGGGATCCGCGAGATTTTTACCAACCCGAAAGATCCTTACCACGACTTCAAGCTTAAGGAAATTTATGAGCGGCTGGAGCAAACGACCGACGCGTGCGAAGACGTCGCCGATATTTTGGACAGCATGGTGCTTCGTTATGCATAACTTTCGTGACACAAGCGGATGGAAGCAGGTGAATCCATGTTAACCGCCATTATTATCGTCGTCGTTCTCGCCCTGCTGTTTGACTTTATCAATGGATTTCATGATACCGCCAATGCGATTGCCACTTCGATTTCCACTCGCGCTTTGACGCCGCGCTTTGCCATTTTTTACGCGGCCGTTCTCAACTTCGTCGGAGCAGTGCTGTCGAGCGAAGTCGCCAAGACGATCGGAGGCAAAATCGCCGATCCGACGCAACTCGAGAACGGTATCCAGATCGTAACTGCCGCACTCATTACCGCTGTCCTGTGGAATTTGATTACGTGGTATTACGGCATTCCGTCGTCCTCTTCCCATACCTTGATCGGTTCGTTGGCCGGGGCTGTAGTGGCCGGAGCGGGTTTTTCAGCGATCCATTGGAGAGGCTTTTTGCAAATCATCGAAATTTTGATCTTATCCCCGATCGTAGCTTTTGCTATCGGTTATGTAGTTATGTTCATTATCCGTTACCTCGTGATCTTCTCCGGCAACGGCTCTCCCTCGAAGATCAATCGGATGTTCCGCACGTTCCAGATGGCTTCGGCCGGGCTGTTGTCGTTCTCCCACGGCGGCAACGACGCGCAGAAGGCGATGGGCATCATTGTGTTCGCCTTGGTGAGCGGTCATTATTTGGACACCGTCGACGTCGTCCCGCTGTGGGTTAAAATCGCCGCAGCAACTGCGATGGGCCTCGGCACATCGATCGGCGGCTGGCGCATCATCAAG
>JAJFMO010000066.1 GCA_020697475.1 Paenibacillaceae bacterium
TGTCCAGGTTGTTGCGTACGAATACCATGACAGGGTTCGTCCCTCCGGTAAACGCCGAGATGAACGCGTCGAGCACTTTCTTTTGGTAATTTTGCTGAACGGTCAGCGTCCAATCCGGCCCGTTGGTCACCCCGCTCGGCACCGTCCAATTGCTGTTGTCCTGATAATTGATATGGTTGGGGCCGAAGTCCGGATCCGGCACCAGCTTCTCCGTTCCGATCGCGTTGAAATTCAGGCGAACTCCGATAATTTTCGATTTGCGTGCGGAAGAGAGGCCTTGGACATGCGCTCCGAAGGCGTTGATAAAATTTACATAATTATCGGAAAAATGATTATGCCAGTACATTAACGTTCCTTGCGAGTCGTGCACCGTGGAATCCAATTTATCCGGGGTGTACGGAACCTTGTTAAATAAATAGTCGGGCTTGTCGCCCCCGTTCACTTGGATCGTTACAGGACCGGATGCCTGATCCAGCAAGTTGTCAAAACCGGTCAGGCTTGAATTCGACCACGAATAATTCCCTTGGCTCGTTTCGATATCCGCCCAAGCCAATACGACTTGCCCGCCCGTCACGTCTGGGTCGTTCAGTTCCGCATCCTGGTACCATACGCCATAAATGCCGGAATTGGCGGGAGGCGGTCCCGCGAACACGACCGTACCGAACAGCAGCGAAATCGCAACAAAGGAAAGCAACAACGGGGACATTCTTCTTTTCAACATTCTTCATTCACCTCATTTAAAATATATTTGTAAAAAGCCTTCGATTTTCACTGCAACCTCCTCTCCTTCAAATTCACTATACAGTTTACGACCCGCTCGCCCCTCTTCCGGCATAGGCGTCGCGATAAATTTGCTCGATGTCCCTCAATGTAAGACGACGCGGATTGTTGTTCAGCAAGCGGTCGATCTTGCTCGCTTCTTCCGCCAAGGCGGGAATGTCCGCTTGCCCCACGCCGACATCGGCGATGCCGGCCGGGATGCCGACGTCCGCCGCAAGCCGGGCGGCGGCTTCGATCGCGGAGAATGCGGCGTCTCGCAACGATAAGCCTTCGACGGGTTCCCCCATCGCCTTGGCCACTTCGGCGAATTTGGGCAAGTTGGCGACAGCGTTATAGCGCAGCACATAAGACAGCAGCAGCGAATTGGCCACCCCGTGCGCGACTTTGAATTTGCCGCCAAGCGGGTAGGCCAAGGCGTGAACGGCGCCGGCGCCGGCGTTGCCCATCGATATGCCCGCAAGCAGGCTGCCCATCGCCATGTCTTCCCGCGCCGCGGTGTTGTTGCCGCCCAGCACGGCTTGCCGAAGCGAGCGGGAAATCAGCTTGATCGCCTGCAGCGCAATGCCGTCGGTCAACTCCGACGCGCGCAGCGAAGTATACGATTCGATGGCGTGGACGAGCGCATCCATTCCCGTAGCCGCCGCCACGGACGGAGGCATCGTCCTCGTGAGCTGCGAATCGACGATCGCGGTCGAAGCCAGCAAGTGGCGGCTGGCGATCCCTTTCTTCACATGGTCGGAATGGTCGGTCAGCACGGCGATGTTCGTGACTTCCGAGCCGGTGCCGGCTGTCGTCGGGGCAAGGATCAGCGGCAGGCCGGGGCGCTCGATCTTGTCCGTGCCTACCCAGCTGCGCAGATCTGCGCCCGGATTGCCGGCCATCACGGCAAGAAGCTTGGCGCTGTCGAGTACGCTGCCTCCACCGATCCCGACAACTAATTGGTGCCCATACCCCGATACTTCCGCCGCGAGCCGTTCCATCAGTTCGAAAGGGGGTTCGGCCGTTACGCCGTCCAGGATTTCGAACGCGATACCGCTTTCATTCAGAGGATCGGTAACCTCCTCCAATAATCCGGTTTGCCGGATCACCTTATCGGTGACGACAAGCACTTTGTCCGCGCCGCACAGTCTCGCCTCCCGGCCCAGTTGGGCGATCGTTCCCGGCCCGGTGAGGATCGTTTGCGGCAAGCGAAATAATGATAACTTCGAGAATAAGTCCATCGCACACTTCTCCTTCTCTCTTATATTTTCAATTTCCCTCTGCAAACCCCAACTTGCGCGATACCGCTTTGGCGGACGCCGCCACTTGGGCGGCAATTTCCGGCGCCTTGTCCGGCTGATACCGGTGCACCGGTCCCGAAACACTGATCGCTCCCGCCACATGGCCGAACATATTAAACACCGCCGCCGCCACACAACATGCCCCTTCGACGACTTCCTGGTTGTCGAACGCGTAACCCGCCTTCCGCACCTTCGCCAATTCGTCGAGAAACGGTTCGCGCGAGCGAATTGTCCTCTCGGTTAACGCTTCATATTCGCAACCGTCCAGCAATGCATCCAGCTCCCCCTGAGGCAGGTGGGCGGCAATCGCTTTGCCGATCGCTGTCGCATGCACTGGAGCCTTGGAACCGACCGTGTCGGTCATACGCAAGGCGTGATTGCTTTCGATGATTTCTACATAAAGTACGCTGCCTTCAGCCAGCACCCCCAAATTGACCGTATCGCCGAACAACTCCGACAACCGCTTCATCTCCTGCCACGCGGCGGCGCGCAAATTGTTGCGTTCAAGCAGCTTGCGGGTCAGCATCAGTTGTTTGTAACCCAAGCAATACTTTCCGTCCTCGTCGCTGCGCGCGATAAATCCGCGATTCTCCAGAGTCAGCAGTATCCGATAGGTAGACGACTTCGGCTGATTCAGCCGCTCCGTCAGCTCGATCAGGCTCATCGATCCTTCATCGGCCAACAACTCCACAGCTCGATCAGGCTCATCGATCCTTCATCGGCCAACAACTCCATTAAGTCCAGCGCCTTGTCCACCGCTTGAATCGTGTACCGGCTCGCATCCATGCTCATGTTTCCGCTTCCTTTTTTATAAAAATCTATCATGTACCGTAAAAAAAAGAAACCCTCCCGCGAAATCGTACATAAAATCCGTAAATCGTACATGGCAGGCGGATGTATGTCTCTTCTATAATAGGAAAGTATATAACAAAATATTTATAAAAACAGGAGGTCTTTTAGAAATGAAAAAATGGTTGGCCATAGGTTGCGCGTTAATGATCGCGCTCACAACCGCGGCTTGCGGTAATTCCGCGGGGAACAGCGGCAACAGCGCCGAGGGAGGCGGGACGAGCACGCCGGCTCCAGCGGATAAAACCAATAACGAACCGGCAACGCTCAAAGTCTACTTTCTGCAGAACGGCTTTGTCGACACGGACTTCAACGAAGAGTTTCAACCGTTCCTGTCCAACAAATTTCCGAATATCAAGTTCGAATTGATCAACCCGACCAAAGGGGTGGCGATCGAAGACATCGTCGCATCCGGGGATATTCCCGACCTGATTTCGTCCAGCGAGACGGATGTGGCTGTGCTGAAGACGCTGAACATCCCGCTCGATCTGAACCCGATGATCAAGCAGTATAAAGTCGATATGAACAGCTTCTATCCGGTCGTGAACAGCTCGGTTAAGCGCCTCGGCGACAACGGCGAAACGTACACAATGATGTTCGGGATGCAAAATTTCGCGACATTTTATAATAAGGATATATTCGACAAATTCGGCGTGACGTATCCGAAGGACGGGATGAGCTGGGATGATTTGATCGGGTTGGCCAAGAAGTTGTCCCGTGAAGCCGACGGCCAGACGTATTACGGACTGCAGGTCGGGAACGCCGGGTCTCTGGTGCGTCTGTTCGATCAGGATATCGTCGATGAGAAAACCCAGAAAGCGCTGATTGACACTCCAGGATGGAAGAGGATATTCGATCTGGGGAAAACGCTGTACACCTTCCCTGGCAATTTGGCTCCGAAGGCGAAATACAACACAGTTGGCGCGATGTTCTACAAGGATCAGAATGTGGCGATGACCCCTTACTATACGGATGGATATATCAACAACCTGGAGAAAATGCTTGAAGACGGCAAGCCGATGAACTGGGATATGTCCACTCATCCGTCCATGGCCGACGCTCCGGGCAAGAGCCATGAGATGAATATGCGTTCGTTCGTCGTTTCGCGTACGAGCAAGTATAAGGATCAAGCATTCCAAGTGGCGGCGTTCATCGCGACGTCTCCGGAAATCCAGGGCAAACTTTCGCAGAATGCCTACGGCGTAGCGCTCAAGGACGACAAGTACAAGAAGATCTTCGGGCAGAACCGCAAAGTGCTGCAAGGGAAAAATATCGACGCGATCTTCAAGACGACCCCGCTCGATATTCACCATATCAGCAAGTTCGACGATCCGGTCCGCAAAGCGATCGATCCGGCGTTTTATGATTTCTTAAGCGGAGTAACCGACGAGAACACGGCGATCCGCCAGGCTCAGGAAGCCGCCGATAAGGCGATTGCCGACGCGAAGTAAGAATAGTATTGTTATACGAAACAGCGTCCTGGAGAGGAGACTCGGCTTTGCGTATTGTTGTATTAGGCGATTTTCATACGAAAAATGATGATTTCACGGAAAAGGCGATGGCGGATATAGCCGTCGCCTCTCCTGATTTGGTGATCCCGTTAGGGGATTTCGGCGGGAAGAACATCGGCACGACGGAAGGACTGGAGCAGGCGTGGCAGCATATCCGCTCGATCGGCGCACCGATGAGGGCGATCATGGGCAACCACGATTTGCAGCGGGAGACCGGGAGCGGGCCGCAGCCGAAAGGCACAATGGAGCGGCGCTTCGCCGAATTGTTCGGAGAGCGGTCGTATGGCGTAGTTGAGGGTGAAGACTATCGGCTGTTCTTTGCCACCACCGAGCCGCAGCCGGCCGACTCTTGCTATCAGATTCAAGAATGTTACGTCACGGACGAACAGTTTGAATTTTTGCGGGGGAAACTGGATGAGCGGCCGGGTGTGCCGGTGCTCTTCTTCACGCATGCGCCGATCATGGGCAGTGGTTTGCGAACGGTGCCGCAGGTGCATGTGCGCTCGACCAACTCCTACATGGATCACAACCATCAGCCGGAGCGCTGGATGGCGCTGGTGAAGGAGCATCCAGAGATCGTGATGTGGTTCTCGGCGCACTATCACTTAAGCCATGTTTACCCGGACTCGGTGGTGAACAAGTTCGGCGCGACGTTTTTTACGACAGCGGTGCATGGGGCGGCGACGCGGGATGGCAATCGGCAGTCGCGGGTGATCGAGCTGGTTGGCGGGCGCGCGACGGTGAAGACGATCGATCATGTGGAGCGGCGGGTACTGGAGAAGTTGGATTGGGCCAGTGAGGGGACGTTGGCCGAGCTCGTGGAGACGCGGAGGCTGGTGTTGGCGGGCGGCGCGGTTAGTGCTGGTGCTGGTGCTGGTGCTGGTGCTGCTGCTGGTGGTGCGACTGGGTTGGGTGGGTCGGACGGCTACGCGAACGCGGATGGCGCGCCGGGAATCCGGTTGCTGTCGTCCTGTGCGATCGGCGAAGGGGAAGCGTTGCCTGGCTGCCTTGTTGCATTGGACGAACGGCGATGGCTGGCCGGCACGACAGACGGTTACCTGTGGGAAATCGTCCCTGAGTACGACGCGGTGATGGGCACGCTGCATTTGAACGAGACGGTTCACGGCGTTGCCGTGGACGGGGAGCGAATTTGGTTCGCCGCCGGCAATCGGGTGTTTTTGAAAGACGGCCGCGACCCGTGGCGGTTTTTCCGTCCGAAAGAAGACGACAGACAGCGAACGTTCGCTGAACTGCCCGAACCTGCGGGATGCCTCACCGTGTCGCCAACCGGTTCGTTGTGGGCGGTTTGTGGAGGCGGTTTGTACGAAATCGGCCCGGACTCGGCTTCCGGTTCTGAGCTTCAGGCGCAACGGGTCTGCGAGCTGCCTGGCGAGACGGCCAAACTGGCCGATGTTGGCGGAGAATTGCGGATACTGACGACGGACGGGAGCCTCTATCGATGGAGTCAAGGTGCGGAACAGCCAGAGCCTGTGGCGGATCACGTGGCGGATTGGGACGGCTTCGGGGATATGGAGGCTCGGATCGTGCGTAACGACGATCAGTTGCACATCCACGGGGCGGATCACCGCACGGGGACTCAATGGAACAAGCCGTGGAATCGTCCGGGGGATCAAGCTGGAGTCCAGGCGACGGTTCAGGCGGAGCTTGTATGCCTTGGAGATGCGAACGTTCTATTGAACGTCGATGGGAAAGCTTATTTCATGAACCTTGCGGATCAGGATTCCACCCCTGCACTTATTCCTGTCGAGTCCAAAGTAACGGCGATAGCAAGGGCTTATGGCCAGAACCGCAGCTTCGCCTTGGCAACTGCGGCAGGCGATTCACCGAACCGGCCGCAGCTGACGCGTTGGGACTATTCCACTTTGGCTTGAGCGGCAAACTCGGTTGGCGACAACGACGTCGCTTGCTTAAATTTTCGATAAAAATACGAAGCGTCATAATACCCCAGATACTCTGCGACCTCGCTTACGTTCATCGTCGTGGAAGTCAGCAAGCTGCGCGCTTTGGCCAGGCGCAGCTGCTGCACATATTGGTGAGGCGTCTGGCCGGTCACTTCCTTGAACAGGCTGACCGTGTAATTGGCTGTCAACCCGGCAATGGCGGCCAGCGCCTTCAAATCCACCGCCTCGCGATAATGCCCCAGCAAATAACTTTTGATTTCTTCCGCCAGCTTCCACTTCATCGGCGAAATACTCGCCGTCTCCACCCCTCGACAGGCAAGTCCGATCAGTTCCTGCAATTTGCCCACGCAAATAAAGTTGTGAAGCGGTTTTTCGTCTACCTTCTCCCGATAAAGCTCTTCGAACAGTTGCCTGATCTGGTCATAATGCCTTGTCTTCCCGAAGACGACCCGATTGCGGTCAAACCAAGGGAACACGCCGCGCGGAAAAGAATGCTGAAACAATGCCGTATACTTCCGATGAGGATGGTCCCCGTCGTTCTCCGCTCCGCGCAACGTGCCTTTCGGAATATAAATCAAATCGCCCTTCTCAACCTTTAATTGAACGTGGTTGAACGTGTACGTCAGCCTGCCTTGCACCACAAGGACGAGGATATGGTTAAGCGCTTCGAACGTATTCATCTTCCAATTCGGAATCATGTCGTCAAAATTCACGCTGTGCAACGAGAACAATGGATGTCGCCCCTTAGGACGCGTCGTGGAATGACGCATTTTGCCCGTCTTACATGCGATTATAGCACAACACGGCCCTCCGGAGCGTAACTGACGCGCGAACCGGCTTCCGCTACGACAGCTTGATCAATTGGCCGCCGTCGACCACCATGCAATGCCCGGTCATGTAGGCGGAGTCATCGGAGGCGAGGAACAGCGCGGCGGAGGCGATCTCTTCCGGCTCGCCGACGCGGCCCAGCGGGATCGTGCGCAAGTAGTCGCCGATCGCATCGGGACGATCGATCAGCGGCCGGGTAAGCCGCGTGTCGATGAAGCCGGGGCACAGTGCGTTCGCACGGATGCCGTAGGGCGCGAGCTCGATCGCCATCGACATCGTCAGCAGATTGATGCCGCCTTTGCTCGCGTTGTAGTGCGCCTGGTGCGCCTCCGCCGCCAGCCCGTTGACGCTCGACATGTTGATGATCGAGCCGCCGCTCTGTTGTTTGACCATTTGTCGGGCGGTCAGTTGGCCGATCAGAAACGTGCCCTTCAGGTTGATGTCAAGGTGGCGGTCCCATTCCTCCTCGGTCAAGTCGAGGAAACTCGCCGGTTTGCAGATGCCGGCGTTGTTGACGAGCACGTCGATGCGCCCCCAGCGGGAGAGGACAGCATCGAGCATACGGGCGGCGTCTTGTGCGTATTGGACGTCGCCGGTGACCGTCGCCACCTCGCCTGCGCGAGGGGTGGCGGGGGACGCGCCGATTATCGCGGCTACGGACGCCGAGCCGGATGCCGCGACAGCTCCATCTGCGCCGGCGGCTCCCGCTGTTCGGGCGACAAACGTTGCAGCGGCAATATGCCGGGCCGCTTCCTCCAGCTGCTCGGGATCGCGCCCGCTGATGGCCACGTTCGCCCCTTCCTGCACAAAGCGCCGCGCCACCGCCTCCCCGATGCCGGTCGATCCCCCGGTGACGAGGATATTTTTGCCCAATAATCTCATCTCAAGCTCCCTCCCAGGGATGGACGTAATTGAGGTGTAAAAGTGCGCTTCAACTCACCGAAATCCACCAAGTTTGAAAAGCCATCGCGCGCCTATAACCGAGCCAAGGTACGTTCAACGGCTTCCAACGTTTCCGCGACTTCCCGTTCCGTATGAACCGCCGACACGTACCATAATCCGTTCGAGCGCACAAGCACGCCGGCTTCCAGCAGAAGCTCCGCGAACTTCGCATACTTGGCGGCGTCGCGACGGTTGAAAGCGGCGAAGTTCTCGACCCGCTCCTCGTCGGTAAACATCACATGGAACACCGGGCCGCTGCCGTTCACAATGCCGCGGATGCCCGCCGTGCCCATACGCTCGCGAATTCCTGCGATGAGGGAATTGCCGATTCGCTCCATCCGCTCATACGCCGCTCCCCCGTCACGCGACAACTCCTCCAAAATAAACTCGCCCGCCGCCGCCACGACCGGATTCCCGTTGAGCGTTCCGAGGTGGCTGACCGTGCCGTTTTCGACCAGTTGCATGATGCTCTTCGACCCGGCAACTGCGCTGATCGCGAATCCGCCGCCGAGCGCCTTGCCGATCGTCACCAGATCAGGCTGAACGCCGAACTTGCCGTGCGCTCCGCCGATGCCGATCCGAAACCCGGTGATGACTTCGTCGAGAATCATCACGATTCCATGCTGCCGAGTGAGCTCCCGCATCCGTTCCAGGTAGCCGGATTGTGGGTAAATGCACCCGGAGTTGCACATGATCGGCTCGGAAATAACGGCGGCGATCTCGTCGCCTTGCTCGGCCAGTGCCCGCTCCAGGGCGTCGGGGTCGTTCCACGGCAGCAAAATCACCTCCGTCAAGCTGATCTCGCTTTGCCCGCCGGTGCCGGGTGCGGCTTGGTTCGCGCTTGCTTTGCCCGCCGCCGAATTCGGCTGCATGTCCGAGCTCGGGAACGAGGTGAAAATCGTATCCGACCAGCCGTGATAATGGCCGTGGAAGCGGACGATTTTGGTCTTGCCGGTGTAGGCTCGGGCGAGCCGCAGCGCCAGCATGACGGCTTCCGTGCCGGAGCCGCTGAACGAGACGAGTTCGGCGCATGGGAGCAGCTCGGTCAGGCGGCACGCCAGCTTGATCTCGCCGTCGTGCTGCAGGCCGTAGGTAACTCCATCGGACATGGCAGCAAAAACGTGATTGTTGAGGCCGGGATGGGCATGGCCCAGAATCAGCGGGCCGTACGCGAGCAAGTAGTCGATGTACTCGTTGCCGTCTACGTCTCGAACGCGCGCGCCGGAAGCCGATTGGGCGAACAGCGGCGTCGGTTTCATTGAAGCGCGCAGCGAGCTGGACACTCCAAGCGCCAAGTAGCGGCGGGATTCGTTGTATTTGGCGAGCGAGCGCTCGTAAGTGAAGGTGGACATGGTCAGGATGGCCCCTCTCAGTTAAGTTGGGTACGTGTAGGTTGAATGTGTTCAAGTATTTTGAGGCGACAAAATTTCTAACGGTTCCCAGCGTCGTTATTTGTGCCAAGGCGCGGTCATATTCATCCTAACGGTTGTCACAAGCGTTATTTCCACTATTTGCAACGAATATTTGCATCGAATTTACAGTTAAACGGTTAAATAGCGCCGCTTACGACCGTTAGAATCTAGGAATGAGGAAAATGCCCAAATAGCGTCATATACAACCGTTAGATGGGAGAGCCGCCTAGGGGAACGCCCCCCTTAATCAAGCGGATAGATCGGGCGTTTCAACCGGGTATAGTTCAGCAGGCGCAGGTTCGAGGTGCAGGCGCCCGGGGATTCGACGTCAATCACTTTCTTTGCAAAAGTTCCAAAAGCCGTCCGCCAAGCGATCGCCGACTTGACGACGATTACGTGAAAATCGTCCGGCCACAAGCCGATCGATCGCACATGACCGACGTCCCACGGGGCGTTGCGCTTCTCCGTCAGCACGAGCGTCAAGTTGCCGCACTCGATGACGGCTGTGCGCCCCATGTCCGCCCGTTTACCGGTCATGTACGGGCCGACGTGCGTGTATTTGCCGTCAGCGAGCAGCCGGACCGTCCCGGCCAGGCGGACCGGGTCGCCGTGCAGGCGGTCGTTCTTGCCGCCGACTTCGCCTTCGAACGCCGCGCCGACGCCGAGCCGGTGTGCCTTCGCCGCTTCCGCCGGGTCGCAGATGACGGCGAGGCAACGCACCGGCGGGTCGGTCAGCCACCGCAGCACATGCGTGGCGTCACCCGGCGCGCCTCCGCCGACGTTGTCCGAGCCTTCGGTCAGAATGACCGGGCCTTCAGCTGCGGCGAACGCCTCGCGCACCGCTTGCTCCGGCGCGACGAAGCTCAGTGCGAACCGCTCACGCTGCTGCCAGGCGAAGTCGGCGAGCCGCGCCGCCATCCGCCCGGCCAATTCGGCGTCGCCGTCGGCCGTCACGAGGAACGACATTCCCGCGTCCGCCATGTCGCTGTAGGGGAACCCCCCGGCTACCGTAACATTGAGGATGCCGGGTACTTGCTCGATCGCGAAGGCTACGTCCATCAGATCTTTCATCGCGCCTTGGGAAGTCAGCATCGCTTGCGGTACGACCATCATCCCCGGCTGGGCGAGCGACTGTACAGGGCGGATGCGGCCCACGATCGTGCGGTGCAGCAAATCCATTGCCTGAGCCGCTCGGTCGAATGTGTCGACGTGCGGATAGGTATCGTACCCGATGATAATGTTCGCGTGTTCCACCATGCGGCGGGTCGTGTTGGAGTGCAGATCGAGCGTAACGGCCACCGGCTTCTGCAATCCGATGCGCTCGCGCAGCCGGGACAGCAGTTCCCCCTCCATGTCGGGGTAATTCGCCGCCACCATCGCTCCATGCAAAATGACGAATACCCCATCAGCCGACGGATCGGCGGAGGAAATTACGGCTTCGATAAGGGCATCCGCCGCACCGGCTTCAATCGTGCCGCTCGGCATTGTCGACGCGTAAAGCCCCGGAACGAGCGTCACCCCGAGTTCGTCCGCCTTGGCAATGACACCGCCCATCGTCGTCCCGGTTCCTGTGTAACGCTCCCGCCAAGCCGCCTCGCCGTCCACCCACTCTTCGCGAAAGTCGTCAAACACCGTCGCGCCGGGTGCGAACGTATTCGTCTCGTGGTAAATGCCAATCACCGCAATTTTGCAATCGGACATCTTTGTTTCACCTCTCCCATCGTGCATTTCCCCTTATCGACGTCTACTGCCCTTCGCAGCCTCAGCTGATCCTCCCCCGCGCATCAACAACAATGTTGTGATCGTAGCGATCCCCGCGCAGCCCAACCAGCCGATCGTGCAAATTGACTACTGTACAACAGTGGTTCGGCACGATCTCCACCATGCTGCCGACCGGCACCGGCCAATCGGCAGGAACACGAAGATGGCCGTGCTCCTCACTTAAGCCTTCGACAACGACGTCCGGCCACGCGGGCAGCAACCCATATCCCGATCGATGCGGGTTGGCATCCTTGGTCAACGTCTTCGACCCGGCATCGATGATCGCCACCCCCGGGCGCGGCCGGCTAATTACTGTTGCATACACACGAAGAGCGCAACCGTCCAAGCCAATCGTCCCGGTGACCAACTGCGACACGTCGCCGTACACATAGGCACCCGGCCGCATCTCCGTCACCCCGGGCACCTCGGCGACAAACTTCGATGTTGGTGTCGAGCCGACACTGATTTCGCGGACGGCCAACCCTTTTTTTCGCAACCATTCCTGGGTCATGAATAAGCTTTCGGCCTCTTCCAAAGCCACACGGCGGCTCCCTTCCTCACTGGCCTCCCCATACGAGTGTCCCCCGTGCGTCATCAACCCGATCACTTCCACGCCAGGAAGCTTGGCAACCCGCTCAACGAGCTCCGCCGTCTCTTCCCCCGGTGCGTGCCCGCAGCGGCCCAGCCCGGAATCGACGTCGATATAGAGCGGGATCCTCCGCCCAAGCGACTCCCCGAGCTCCGATAACCCTTTCGCCACTCCTTCATCGTCGGTGCTGACGATCACTTTCGCCTTCTCCATCAGCCTCGCAAGTCGTGCAAGCTTCGCTTTGCCGATGATCGGGTAGGCGATCAGAATATCGTCGATCCCGGCTGCCGCCATCACCTCCGCTTCGCCCAGCTTCGCCACTGTGATCCCCGACGCTCCCAACTGCAGCTGCATCCGGGCAATCTCCACGCTCTTGTGGGTCTTCGTATGCGGGCGCAGCTTCACCCCGGCTTTCTGCGCCAACTCCGACTTCTGCCGCAAGTTCGCTTCCAGGATGTCCAAATCAACCGTTACTGCAGGGGTCTCCAGCCAATCCAAAGTAGATCTCACCGTTCATCCCCCATCCCTTCGGCGCTAGTTTTATTAGGTAAAACTACTGTTTCATAGAATATTCACGCCCATCGTACCACACATACTCAAGTTCGTAAACGGCTTCATTTAAATTTTCCATACAATGGGGCGTGACTGTTAAGCGTTAGGGAACGGGGTTGCCCGCCTCGGGTTGCCGGTAAATAGATGACACAAACAGGGCGTCCTGTCATCCCCGAGGGGATCGGACGCCCTTTGCTACGCAAACTGTATATCCACATTCAGCGTACTCACCCGGCACGCCTTTGCTTACAACATAGCTGCAAGCTACAAAATAACATCAGCAAACACCGGATAATGGTCCGACGGATAGCCTTCATCCACTTTGCGCCGATCCACCGCCACCTGTCGGACACGCACATCGGGGCTGACAAAAATATAATCGATCGGTTCGCCGTCTTCCCCACCCGCAAAACCGTGTGAGGTCAACCCCGGAGAACCGGCTATAACCGAATACGCGTCGATCATATCCACCGTGTGTTCGTCAAATGCAAGCTGTCCTCTCATGAACTGCACCACATCGCTTTGTGGATACGAGTTGAAATCCCCGGTCAGAATCATCGGACATCCGGGCTTCCGCATGCTTTGCATCTTTTGC
>JAJFMO010000067.1 GCA_020697475.1 Paenibacillaceae bacterium
CCTGAGGAGTCTAATCGCCATGGGTATTTAGTTGGAAGCGCTGTATTTATCCTGGATATCGCGGCTTTCAAAAATAATTCTCCCGCCGGATATGGCGACGAACTGTACATGCCTTATGATGGGGATACCCGGTAGTGGAATCGACATCTTTCGCTTGCGATGAAGGGCGGGTGTTTATATGAGTAAAATGATCAAGGGACCGCTTATATCGCTCATTGTCCCTGTTTATAACGAAAGCTCCAACATCATGGAATTTTACTTTAAAGTCACTCGCGTGATGAACCAAACCGGATACGGGTATGAATTGGTTTTCATTAACGACGGCAGCAGGGATGATTCGCTGGAGAAGTTGAGCGGCCTTCGCGAGAAGGACCACCGCATCAAAATCATCGATTTATCGCGAAATTTCGGTAAGGAACTGGCTGTAACAGCCGGTCTCGATAATTGCCGCGGCGATGCCGTCATCCCGATTGACGCCGATCTGCAGGACCCGCCGGAGGTCATTCCAGAATTGCTGGCCAAATGGAAAGAAGGCTACGATGTCGTATATGCAACCCGCAACAGGCGCGACGGGGAAAGCCCGATGAAAAAGATGACGGCGCATTTGTTTTACAGGGTCATCAAAAGTCTGACCCCCATCCACATCCCGCAAGATACCGGCGATTTTCGCTTAATGTCAAGAAAAGTCGTTAATGCTCTTAAAGAACTCCGCGAGCGGCACCGGTTTATGAAGGGTCTGTTCAGTTGGGTCGGCTTCCGCCAGACAAGTGTTTCCTACCGCAGAGAGCCCAGATTCGCGGGGAAATCCAAATTCAACTACTGGAAGCTGTGGAATTTTGCCCTCGAAGGAATCACTTCCTTCAGTTTTTTGCCTTTGCAAGTGGCGACGTATTTAGGCTTCGCTATCTCCTTATTCGCCATATCGTTTGCACTCTATTTGTTCATCACAACTTTGATCGGCGGCAATCCGGTGCCCGGCTATCCTTCGTTAATGGTTGCCGTCCTGTTCCTTGGAGGAGTTCAGCTTACGACGCTGGGGATTATCGGGGAATATATCGGCCGGATTTACAACGAATCGAAACAGCGGCCGCTGTACTTTGTTCAAGACATGATCGGCATGGATGATAATAAAGATATGCCTCGGATCAAAGGGGTCAAATAAATGGAACAAACGATTTACTGGAAAATGCACCGTTTGGAGCGTGAACACTGGTGGTTTGTCAGCCGTCGCAGCATGATTGAAACCGTACTGCATTCACGGCTGAAATCGATCGGATCCGGCTCCAGAATCCTTGATGCGGGCTGCGGAACCGGAGGCAACCTTGATCTGTTTTCCCAACTGAGCTGTGATGTAACGGGGCTTGAAATGGAACCGGGGGCTGCCGAAATTGCCTCAGTCAAGAGCGGAAAAGCAGTGGTTATCGGCAGTTTGCCGGATCAGGTTCCTTTCCGCGACGAATCGTTCGATCTCATCGTACTATTGGATGTCCTAGAGCATATTGAAGACGATCTGGGATCCCTTGCCTCACTCGCTGCCAAATTAAAGCCGGGAGGGCATCTGCTTATTACCGTCCCTGCCTTTTCTTTCTTGTGGAGCGATCACGATAAATCCCATCATCATAAAAGAAGATACAGGCTGCCTGAACTGGTCCGGAAAATGCGGCAATGTCGACTTGATCCGACATATGCAAGTTATTTCAATACTTGGCTCTTTCCGCTTATTGCGCTCGTTCGGCTACTGCACAAGATCCGCTGTTTCAACACAACGGACGACTTGTCCATGCCTTACCCGTTCCTAAATAAACTCCTCACGCACATTATGTCAAGTGAAAAACATATCCTGAAGCGCGGCAAATTGCCCTTCGGCGTTTCCATTATGGCAATCGGTCAAAAGCAGTAAATCATGAAGGAGATTGTCCATGACGAAACGCACCATGAATATTCAAAAAGTCATATTTCTTGTTTATGCCGCCATCTTTGTTGCCGTATTTATTTTCATGGATGCCGATTCTTCCCGCAACGACCCCGATACGTTCTGGCATATTGCCGTCGGGAAGGAAATGATCGCACAGGGCAAGGTCATCGATACGGCGATTCATACCTATGCCGGAGAGAACCTTCACTATGTGCCGCATGAAGCCGGCTTCCAGTGGATCGTCGGAGGCTTGTACAGTTTGTGGGGATGGACAGGCGTTCATCTCCTCACGTTGCTGTCGATCTTCATCCTAACATGGGGGCTGTATCGATTGATGGAGGTCTCCAGAATGGAGATGGATCTCCCTCGCATGCACCCCTTTTTGTTTTATATCGCGCTTCCATTGATCATGCTTATCATTTATTTAGTGTATTTTAAAATTCGCCCGCAAATGGTTTCAGCAGGACTTGTTGTTTGGTTCGCCGTCTGGCTGAGACGGTTTGCGATGAACACGACGGTGACAAAGGCCGGAGCACTCGGGATACTCTCCTTCATGACCGCAAACGTACACGCCGGAGTATGGGCGGTTCTGATCGTCCTCTTTATGATGCAAACACTTGAAAGAATAGGGGAAAAGAAGCTCAACCGGTACGATCTGTTCGCAATGATTTTCATCGTCCTCGGAGGGTTGGCAAATGCCGGAGGGTGGAACAGCCTAACGTATTTTTTGACTTTGAGCGGAAGCCCTTTTACGAAGATAATCAATGAATGGACGCCCGTTTCTTTCTCCAGCAATTATATTGCTTTTGCCACTGTCATTTTATTTATACTGTCAACTATGTATAGCATTAAACAACGACCGTTTCGCTTGATGCTTTTTATCGGAATGATGTATCTCGGTCTTGCCAGCTACAAACAATTCCTCTATTTGCTGCTGTTTCTCCCGTACTTTATGGCCGTTATCGTCGAGCGCTTCAAATGGACGGCTGCTTTTCAGGCGCTGGAGCCTTACATCCGGTTGAAATATTTGCTTTCGCTGCTCGTAACGGGCTTACTGTTAAACTTTGCAGCGGCAACGTTTACGGCATACAACCAGCCTGTCAAACAATTCCCCGTCGAAGAGATGAATTACATCCTGCAAACGTATGCCTCCGTAGGACGACCTAAAGTGCTGTCCAATTACGTATCTTCCGGATATGTGATGTTCAGGGGAGGAGATGTGCTCGCGGACGGCCGTTTCGACCCGTTTATATTGGATGCGACCAGGGGAATCCATCAGTGGACGGCGTTTGAACGCTCTGTAAACGGTTTCCGATCCGGATATTTAATGGATGTTATCCGGGCGGACCGGCCCGACTTTCTGATTGTTCCGGCTTTAGACCTGAAGGAGAACGCGAATTCGTTATCGTCGGTCGGACTGAATGAAGTGAAGCGTCAACTGCCTGAACCGGATTTTACAGGCAGCTATGGCCAGGTGTGGGACCTGCGGAGGCTTAACCCATGAAGGCACTTAAGATCGTTCTATTGCTTTTTGTCGCAAGCAGATTGATGATTTTCGCCGTGTTATCGATCGGCCAATCGGATTCGGTCGTTTATGTCGATCACCAGTTAAAATTGGATAACCCCGTAGTAGACCGTTTTATCCTCTACGATTCCTATAATTATGCACAAATTGCCACGGAAGGGTATTCGGAGGATCGGTTAACCGCTTTTTTTCCGCTGTTTCCATTTATCGTCCATGGATTTGCCACTGTAACCGGGTTCGACGTCTATTGGGCCGGGTTTATTATGTCCAACTTCTTTTTTGTGTGTTCGCTGTGGCTGTTGTACCGACTCATGACAAAGAGAGGGCTCAGCGAGAGAGTAAAAATGATAACTCTCTCTGTGCTGTCCTTCTTCCCGTCCTCTTATTTTTTCAGCGCTTTCTATACGGAAAGCTTCTTCCTGTTTCTGGCTTTGTCGGCTTTCCTGTGCTGGGGTAATAATCGGAGAGGCGCAGCCTATTTCATCGGAGGGCTGGCCGCGCTCACCCGAATCGTCGGGGTATGGATTCCTTTGGCTTTCTTTGCCGAACGGTGGATTCGCCGAAAGCTGGACGTGAAAGATTTCGCCTATGCATGGGTAAGCAGCCTGATGTTTTTGCTCTATCCTGCGTATCTCTGGTTGACGAAGGGCGATCCGATGTTGTTCATCAAAGTACAAGCCGACTATTTCAGGCGTATAACGGCCTTTCCCTTTTCTCCTATATATAGGGATCTGGCGACCACCGTCAACGGCAAGATTGAACCTATTATCCTATTTCACATGACATTGATACTGGTCTTTCTCGGTTATTTGGCGTGGGCGATCCGGCAGCGGTACAAAGGTACGGACGTCCCTTGGTCAGAGTTTGTGTATACGTTCGGTTTAATTGCAACGCCGCTTTGTTCGATGGTTCAATCTGTTTCGATTTCCTCTCATGGGTTGATGCGCTACTTTCTAACCGTTTTCCCTCTATTTATATTTTTGGGAAACCATCTGGACAAGGTGTTTAGAAGAGAAAATCGAAATATCGGGCGCTCCTTGTTCCTCGTTTGGAAATCCGTTGTCTATTTCGTTCTGTTCCTGTGGGTCGTTTTCTTGATTCAAGTTTTATCCATTTTGCGCTATAAAGGGTTTGTCGCATAGGCCCAATATGCCCGGTGCCCAACCCTACTCTCCGGCAAATGTCGTCATGAACTGAATTAAAGCCGGCCCGAGCAGGACGATAAACAAGCTCGGAAAAATAAACAATACGAGTGGAAACAGCATCTTGATCGGCGCTTTCATCGCCGCTTCTTCGGCGCGTTGCTTGCGCCGCTCGCGCGCTTCCTGCGATTGAACGCGCAGCACCTGCGCCATGCTGATGCCCAGTTTCTCCGCCTGCAGAATGGAGTTGATTAATACCCGCACTTCATCGATCAGCAACCGATCGCGCACCCCAAGCAGCGCTTCGCGCCGCGTCTTGCCGAAGCGTATCTCCTCGATGCAGCGGCGGAACTCCTCCGCAAGAACGCCTTCCGACTTCGCGACAAGTTTATTCATTGCGGCGTCAAAGCCAAGACCCGCTTCCAAACTAACTGTAAGCAAATCGAGGAAGTCGGGAAGCTCGCGAAGCCCTTTCTTGCTACGCTGTCTCGTCTTTAAGTTCAAATAATAGGAAGGGAGGAACAGACCGATCAGAAATCCGCTGAGCCCGCCAATCAGCATGCCGCCCATGTCTGCCTGAAGGATGAAGCTGTAGAAAGCTCCGATGAAAGGCATGATCGCCGCTGATGTAATCTGCATCATCCGATATTCGAACGGGCCCATGCCTAGAGGATTGCCGGCTTGCAGAAGCTTCAACTCTATTCCCGCATTCTGTGCTCTGCTCTTGCGTTCAAATCGGCGCTTTGTGCGCCGCCATAAGCTGCGGAACGCGCGCTCCACTGCGGACATCTCTTTCTTTTCCTCTTCTTCGATGATCCGTGCAGCTGCGTCGGCATCGGTGATCATGGACAAACGGCGTTTCACCATTGCATTCTTTTCTTGCCTCAACGAAAAGAGTAACTGGATCGTCAGCACGAACGTAAAGAAAAAAGTAAGGTACATCATCCTGCGGACTACACCTCGATCTTCGTCATTTTACGAATCAGGAACAATCCGATGATCATGGATACAGCAGCAGCACAAACAAGAAGAAGTCCTACGGGATGCGTGAACAGCGTTCCGATGTAGTCGGGCTGAATCAAGTAAAGAATGACGGAAAGCCCGAAGGGCAACAGACCGATGACCCATCCGGACATTCGGCCTTGAGCCGTTAGTGTCTTGACTTGACGCTGAATTTTGTTGCGGTCGCGAATCGTATGTACGATGGCCTCCAGCACAACGACCAGATTGCCGCCAACCTGCCGCTGAATCAACACCGCTTGAACGAGCAGGTCTAAATCTTCGCTGGGCATCCGCTCTTTCAAGTGCTCCAGAGCTTCTTCCATACTCGTGCCGTACTGCATTTCCTTCAACAGCAGTTCGATCTCCTCTTTCATCGGCGCATCCGATTCGTCGACGACTGTCTTGAGTGCCTGCGCAAAGCTGAAGCCTGCCCGAAGAGAGCCGATCAGCGTCATGATTATATCTTCCAGGCCATCGTTAAACTTCCAGAGGCGCTGCTTCTCTTTCTTCCTGATCCAGAACTTCGGCAAGTTGTACCCGAGCAGAAATCCGACTGCTGCCGCCAAAATATGGCTCGCAATCAGGAACAGAAGGCCACCAAGCAGCATCGCGGCGAACCATTGAAACATCACGTATTCTTCCGGAGCCAAAGTCACGCCGGCGCGCGAAATCATTTGTTCGAGCCGGTCGCCTTTCTGCTTGGTCAGCACCTTTTCCTTCACCCGGCTGCGGAATAACTGCATTTCAATAAGAAAGCTGAACTTCTTCTTGCCAAGCTTCCGCTGATCGTTCTGATCGAGGTACTTCTTCATCCTGCGATTGATGCGGCGGTTGGAATGGAACAACCCTTGAAAAATCGCTGTAAACAGCAACAGCGCCGTCAGCATAACCATGGCGGTTAGCAGCAAAGTCAATCTGGCCACCCCTCTTCCACGAACACTGAGGATGGAATATGAATGCCCGAGGACTCCAGCTTCTCGTAGAATTTCGGCCTTACACCCGTCGGAAGCAGCTTGCCGATCACTTTGCCCTGCTCGTCCACTCCATACTGCCGAAAGGTGAAAATATCCTGCAGTACAATGATGTCACCCTCCATCCCTTGCACTTCGGTAATGTTTATAATTTTTCGCGAACCGTCCTTCAGACGGGACTGCTGGATGATCACATCGATGGCGCCGGCAATCTGCTCCCTGATTGCCTTGACCGGGAGTTCGATGCCTGCCAACAGAACCATCGTCTCCAGACGCGCGATCATATCGCGCGGACTGTTGGAGTGACCTGTCGCAAGCGACCCGTCGTGGCCCGTATTCATTGCCTGCAGCATGTCCAACGCTTCGCCGCTGCGTACCTCCCCGATGACGATGCGCTCCGGGCGCATCCGCAGGGAGTTCTTAACCAGATCGCGAATCGTAACGGCGCCTTTACCTTCGATGTTTGCCGGTCGCGATTCCAGTGAAATGACATGATCCTGCCATAGCTGCAGCTCAGCCGCATCCTCAATCGTAATGATCCGCTCATCGCTCGGGATGAAGGAGGAGAGGACGTTCAGCGTCGTTGTCTTCCCCGAACCCGTTCCGCCGCTGACGAATATATTCAGCTTGGCCTTTACACACGCATCCAGGAACGTCGCCATCTCTCGCGTCAAAGTGCCGAAGCGAACCAAATCGTCGATCTTGAACGGATCTTTGGAGAACTTGCGAATCGTGATCGTCGGTCCGTTCAAAGCGAGCGGCGGGATAATCGCATTTACACGGGAACCGTCCGGCAATCGCGCGTCGACCATCGGAGAGCTCTCATCGATTCTTCGTCCGATAGGGGCGACGATTTTCTCGATAATGTTCATGACATGCTCATCGTCGCGGAATTGTACAGGGGTAAGTTCAATCTTCCCTTTCCTCTCAACGTACACTTGTACGGGCCCGTTCACCATCACCTCGGAAACTTCCGGATCCAGGAGCAGCGGGTTAATCGGTCCGAATCCGGTTAAATCATTGGCCAGCTCATCAATGACTTTCTTGCGATCGACTTTACCGCGAAACGACTCGTCTTCTTTCATAATTTCAACGGCCATGGCATCGAGCTTAGGGATGATTTCCTCCACATTATCATCCTTCAACTCGTTAAAAATTTGTTTATATAATCGATTCTTAAATTCGTGATGCTTGTTGGTCTGCTCGCTCATTTCTTTCTGCGGCTGTTCGCCGCCTCGGATTCGACGTAGAGCGGACGCCATATCTTTCTTCTCCGGTTTGGCCTCAGACACGGCGTCCTGGAGTTCCTCCTGCGCCAATTCCGCCTGCTGAACTTCCGTTTTTTTCTGCAGCCTCTCTAGCAAGCTCATGATTTAGCCTCCGGTTAGAAAAAGGATGTATTGCCGCCAATCGTCCGCTGAATAATTGATTGAATGAACGAGGCGTGCTTCGGCTTGAAGACGCTGATTTGACGGCGTGAAATGAGCTGTTCGGCGATTTTGCAAACTTCTTTAGACACTTCCGATTTGCCGTTTTTAAGCACAAAAGGGATTCCGTTATTCAGCGACTGGCTCACCACATCGTAATCATTCGGCACATAGAACGGCATGTCTTCGCCAAGAAAGTCCGGTATGTCGGAAGCTTTAACCATACTGTCCATGGTAGAGCGGTTTACGACAACTCGCACTTTCTCCCGCAAACCAAGCAGGACCAGCGTCTCGAGCATGAGCTTCGTGCTTTTGATTGCCGCGATCTCTAGTGTAGTCACCATGAATACCGAGTCCGCTTTCTCAATGATCTGCAATGTTTTATCCGAAAAGCCAGCCGGCGTATCGACAATGACATAATCGTGCTGAGAAAGCAGCATATCGCACACCTTGTCGAGTCCGTTGGGGAGTACAAGGTCTGCATGTTCGGGGCGTTCCGGTGCCGCGAGCACCTTGACTCCGCTGTTGTGACGAATGAGATAACTAGACAGTGTCAAATTATCCAGTGTATCAATGCCGTCCATCACATCTTTTATCGTGAACGTAGAATGAATGTCCAGCGCGAGTCCAACATCCCCGAATTGAAAATCGGCATCCAGGATGCAGGTTGGATTTTTACTGTTCTTTTTTGCCAAGGCAACGGCAAGATTGACAGCCAGCGTCGTCCTGCCGTTGCCGCCCTTGGCGCCGCAGATGGCTATCATTTCGCCGCGTTTATTCTGTTCGTGTTCTGCAATTGCTTTTTCTCCACCGGTCATGAAATTTGCCTCCTTTCAAACTCTTGCGCCATTCGCTTGACCTTCGAGTCAGTCCGACCGATTAAGCTTCGTCGGATTGATGTTTATGGCTCTTCTCCTTCAGTGACGACTCGGGTACGCAACGCCAAGCTGATCGTGAAACGCTCATCTGCGTTGACAAGCCTTGGTAAATCTTCGGGTTTTACTTCGAGTGTTACCGTCGTATACTCTGCATACGGATGCTTGTCGTCGACTTCCACCATGCGTCGCCCAACGGCAAGAACACGAATTTTTTCAAGCAGTACGGTGGAGGATTCGAGCCGCGCATCATCCTTTGGCGGGACCGTCACAATCACATCGACATCGTCGTCAGGTTCAATGAGATTAGAGACGGATTGCACCAGATTGACACCGACCGAGACCGCCCGATAACCGTCCCGCACTTTCTTGGATACGACAGCCGCTTCGTCGGCGGATGCTTTAATCCGGTGGCTGAGCAGAACTTCTCCCGCTTCTATATCCGCGTCGGCAAATTTGCCTTCTACCTCTTTAACAGAATTGACGGCCTGGGGATGAAGGCCGAGCGATGGAACCTGCTTCATCTCCAGCATCCCGGATTGAATTTGCTGATTGCGCTTGATCGGCTGTTTCGCTGCCACCACATCCACCATCGTCTCGTTCGCGCTCTTTGTATCGTTATATTGCTTCATATAATTATAGAAAAGAAATGTCGTCACGAGGCCCATAATGAGTGCCGCGATAAATATGATTCTCGATCTCAAAGATGTCACCTACTCCGTTAGTTTGATGGCGTATGCGCCTCGATTCACGGACCCAGGTACGACAAAGCCGGTTCCGGTTCGTTCAATGAATTCGCCTACGATTTCCTTGGTGCTGCTCACAGGCTTGGTAAGATAGAAGTAGGAAAATCCGGTGATGGCAATTCGCTTGAGCTGCCCGGTTTCCACATAGCCCCTGCATTCTTCGATGCTTATGGCATTCGGGGGGCAGGCGATATAAACCGGAACAAGCAGAATCCGCGGGTCATCCCGATGGCTCGTATCTCCATCCACATAGGGACTTCGATCCAATCGCGCTTGAACCGCTTGTTTAGTGTCCCCCGCGACATTTCCCGTTTTCGTGTCCACTAAATCTCCTACAGACAGCAAACCTTTGTAGCCATATTCAAAATTCGTTTCGTAGGTCGACGCACCTCCGGCCGCTGTATCTCCAAGCGCGATAATCCCAAAGTTTCCGGTTGACGACAGGTCGTTGTCGACTTTGAGGCGAGCCTCCTGGCCGTAATTCAGCACCTTCGACTCATCGATGCCGACCGGCACCACACCGACAGCGGCCCCCATCGATTCAATTTTGGCGGTCGCTTTGACTCTCACCGGCACCTTGTCCATACCCAATGCTTTAGCCAAATGCATCTCCACATCTTTCTTCAGCACAACCGTTGTCCGGTCTTTCATCACAACGGATAAATTTTCCACACTGGCGGCTTCTCCATGATCATACAGGATA
>JAJFMO010000560.1 GCA_020697475.1 Paenibacillaceae bacterium
ATGCTCAAGTACCGCTCACCCGTATCGGGGGCAATGCACAGGATTCGTTTGCCGCTGCCAAGCTCCTTGGCGAGTTGCAAAGACGTCCATACCGAGGCTCCTGCTGAAGGACCAACCAAGATGCCTTCCAGAGCGGCGAGATCTTTCGTCGTCTGCAGCGCGTCTTCGTCGGCCACCTGCACGATCTTATCCCATACGTCCATGTTGACGATCTTCGGGATAAAGCCCGGGCTCGTGCCAACCAGCTTGTGCGGGCCGGGTTGGCCGCCGGACAACACCGGGGAGCCCATCGGCTCAACGACGACGATCTTGATCCCCGGCAGCTTCTCCCGCAGCGTCTCACCGGTGCCACGCATCGTTCCGCCGGTGCCCGACGTCGCGACGAACGCATCCAGCTTGCCGCCCATCTGTTCGACGATCTCCAGTGCTGTCGTTGTACGGTGAATATCCGGGTTGGCCTCGTTCTCGAATTGCATCGGGATAAAGCTGTTCGGAATTTGCCTGTGCAACTCGTTAGCCTTCTCAATGGCGCCGGGCATACGTTGAGCCGCGGGCGACAATACGACATCCGCCCCGTAAGCCTTCAGCAGGTTGATCCGTTCCTTCGTCATATTGTCCGGCATGACCAGAATCGCCCGGTAGCCCTTCGCCGCGGCATTCATCGCCAGCCCGATTCCCGTATTGCCGCTTGTCGGCTCGATAATCGTGGCGCCCGGTTTCAGGATCCCGTCCTTCTCGGCCTGCAGGATCATGTTGTATGCAGCCCGATCCTTCACGCTGCCGCTCGGATTGAAATATTCCAGCTTAACGTACACTTCGGCGTCACCCGGACCGGTTAACCGGTTCAACCGGACCGCCGGCGTATCTCCGATCAGTTCAGTAATGTTATTGACCATTCTTGCAACCATGTGAGCACGCCCTCCCTTTCATACCTACTTATTTTATCGGAATAGTCCGCAAACTGTCAAATAAGTTACGGATTCAAGGCAGGCGCCCAAAACTAAAGCCGCCTTCCCCAATGGGAAAGACGGCCGATCGGATTCACCCCAACGGGCGAGTTATTGTCGGTAAGAAGGAGTCGTGCCATAGCCTTGAGTCTGTGCAAAGCCGGCATTCTGGTTATGAATGTTGTTCATTTGCCACGACTGGGCTTGGGAGATCACGGATTGCTCGAGCTGGGAGCAAATTTGCGATACTTGATTCATCCGTTGAATCGCCGATTGGTGTCCTTGCAGGGCGTTCTGGATCATTTGCGCCGCCTGACGCTCTTGTTGAGCCATCTGCTCAAGTGTCTGGGCGTGTTGCTGCTCGTGAGTCAGCAATTGTTGGTACATCATGCTCGCTTGCTCGGTTTGTTGCACCAGTTGTTGAATCATTTGTTGACATTGGCCGATTTGCTGATTGATTTGGTTGGACAACATGTTCTGGTCTCCTTTGTTTGCATGAGTTGGCGGCCGACCGGCTCAGAGCTTGCTCCCGTTCAGCCTTGCTTAATATGGGCCAACTGGCGGAAATTATCCGAACAATTTTTTCATCCAAATCCATGCAAACAAAGGGGAGCTTCCGACCGCCAGCATTAGCCAATTCAGCGCCGCCGGAGTCCTATTCAGGCTGACGACAACGAGAAAAATCGCCACTCCGGCAATCCGTCCGACATCGAGTGCAATTTCACGCATCACGACGTACTCCACCCGGTTGCGCGCGCTATCCTCGTTCTGCCCAATCAGGTCGAACACGGTCGACGTCATCGGGATCGAATATAAGGGATAGAACAAAGCTACGGCAATGCCGAAGACAAACATGGCGGTCATATTCACTTTCCAGAAAAAAACAACAATCGCCGCAACCATCACGCTCGCGCCGAGAAACATGCCAGGCTTGCGGTATCGCGGCTTGATCCATTTGCCTGCAACCATAAAAGCCAACAGCGATACGGCGGAAGTGATCAGAGCATAGTTGCCGAGCTTCATCTCGCTCTTCGTCGAGATATAGACAAGCAAACCGATGATGAAAGAAAACACACCTTCACGCATTCCTTGCGCAGCCAACGCTGCGCCGATTCGCCGCCACTCGTAGCGATTGTCGCGAAAACAGCGAACAAAGCACAGCCATTCGTATTGTCCTTGAGCTTTACGCTTGTGCAGGAAAAAGCTGACGATCGCCCCGATCACGAACACAGCCAGCGAAATCGCAAAAATCAGCCGATAACCTACCGTTCCGTGCAGGCTGACGATCAGGATCCCGGAAATCCACGGAGCGAACATGCCGGCGCCGGCACCGAGCAATCCCGACCAACCGTTGAACAAATCGCGGTTATCCGGTTCGGTCGCCTCGAAGTAAACGACGTTGAAAGCGATCCAGAACAATCCGGAGGCAATCCCTTGTATCGCTCCAAGCGGGATAGCCCAAGAAGCAGCCTGATTGCCGACAAGCAGGACGATCATGTAAAAACAAGCCGATACGGCGATTCCTGCTCGCAGGCAGTTCATTTTGTTGCGTTGCTTGACCCAGCTTCCGCAAAGCCAACCGGTAACCATGCCGGCAAGATGGATCATGAGGGAGTACCAAGCGATCAACGAGATGTCTTGCTTCATTTTCCATAAATAGACGTTGACGAACGTTCCGGAAAGGGCGTTGGCTGTGACGAACAAGGCGTTCACCACGAGCAGCAGCTTGGTCTCGCGATCCAGTCTCCCCTTCTCGCGCGCGGCCTGTCGCTCCCTATTGCTCCACCGCGCAACTCCTCCAAGGGATAAACGGGTCTTCGTTCTTTGCTGCATTTGGTAATCCTCTCAGGTTTGGTTAGTTGCCATCGAGGACGCTTCGCGAAAATAACCTTCGTTAATTTCCTTAAGCGTCCACCCTAACTTCCCCCAATCGGACCCAACTAATTCAGCGGATGTCCGCTTTGAAATATTGGTTGTACACGCCCGGTCGCCACGAGGTCTGCATCGCCCGAGACAATCACTGACTGCGCCAACGCGGGATCTGACAGACCGCCGACGGTCATGAGCGGCATGTTGAGCTTCTTACGCAGCTCCCTTGTAAAGTCAAGGTGGTATCCCGCGCCTTCCTTAATCGGATTCACTCTGCCGTCGCCGCCCGACGAAATATCGAACAGGTCGACCCCCGCAGCCCTATAAGCCTGGCACAGCGCTTCACAGTGATCCAATCCATACCCGCCTTCGGAAAACTCGATCGCCGACATTCTCATGAAAAGCGGCATGCCGGACGGCATCTCTGCCTTAATCGCTCGAATGATTTCCACCCCGAACCGGGACAAATCTTCCCCGTACTCATCCGTTCGCTTGTTGCTTAAAGCAGAATGGAACTGATGGATCAAGTATCCATGCGCGCCATGCAGCTCGATCGTATCGACTCCGGCGCGGATCGCTTCGCGAGCGGCAAAGTTGAACTTCTCGATGAGCCGCTGAATATCGTCTCGGCTTGCCTCCTTCGGCACAGCCATGTCTGCAGAGAAAGGGATCGCCGACGGGGCGATCGGTGGCTCCGCGTTGCGCGACTTGCGCCCGGCATGCGCCAACTGAATGCCTACCTTGGCGTTGTACCTGTGGCACCCTTCGACAATTCGTTTGTACTGTTCCGTTTGTTGCTCCGACCACAAGCCAATCCCTTTCAAGCTGATTAATCCGTCCAGTTCCACATTCGTCATTTCCACCAGAATCAATCCTGCACCGCCGACCGCCCGGCTCACGTAATGGACATAA
>JAJFMO010000561.1 GCA_020697475.1 Paenibacillaceae bacterium
GGTCACTCTTGATATGGTAAGGGCTTATGGCAAAAACGACAACAAGCTGATTGCCATCCCCTACACCTTAGGTTTCAGGGCGATGTATTACAATCGCGACATCTTCAACAAGTTCGGTGTACCTTATCCGAAAGCGGGCTTGACGTGGGAAGATGCGATTGATTTGGGGAGAAAATTGACCCGCAGCGACGGCGGCGTCCAATATTACGGCTTTAACAGCAGCGCAACGCCCTTCCTCCCAATTAGCGACGAAATGGGGCTGAGCTATATTAACCCGAGCGCGAACAAGGCGGCGGTGAATTCGGATTCGTGGAAAAAAGCGTTTGACCTGGCAGCGCAGGTTTATCAAATTCCAGGGAACAAGGAAGCTCTCACGGGCGGTCAAAACCGTTTTCTCAAAGACAAGAACTTGGCGATGTTTGTCGGCAATAACGCCCTGCGCCAAATGCTTGACCTCAATTGGGACGTGACTTCCGTTCCGACGCTGAAGGAGAAGCCGAAGCAAGGCGGCCAAGCGTTCGGAGTAACTCTTGCGGTATCCGCTCAAAGCAAGCATAAGGAGGCGGCATTCCAGGTGATCGTCAATACGCTGTCTGATGAAGTGCAACTGGAAATGGTCAGAGACGGTCGGCCAAGCGTGCTGAAGGATCCTAAATTTACGAAGGAATTCGGCAAGGGCATGTCCAATGTGACCGATCAGCATTTGTCGGATATTTTACAGGTGTCGTTCAGCAAGCCGCAAGGCACCTCGGAATATGATGCTAGCGCACAAAAGATTATGAACCAGAAATTCGCCGACGTCATCAACAACGGGAAAGATTCGAACACAGCGCTTCGGGAAGCCGAAGACGAAATTAACAAAGTCATTCAAGCCGATCAATGATTTGTCGCTCAATAAGAAAAGCCATCCTTACGAGGATGGTTTTTTTCTACTTTTTTTTCAGTTGTCCGATGAAGGTGCGAGGGTTATGATAGAAAAGTCGAATATTTCAACAAGGAGTGGGTTGGATGGCGGAGCAATCCCGGAAACCGGATATTTTACTGTTCTTGAGCGATCAGCATCACGGGGAATACATAGGCTGCAAAGGCCATGAATTGGTGAGAACGCCTAATATCGATCGGCTCGCGGCGGACGGCACATTGTTCACGAACGCCTACACGGCTTGTCCGCTGTGCGTGCCGGCTCGAACCGCGTTTCTGACCGGCCAGTTGCCGTCGGCGACCGGCGTTTACGAGAACAGCGGGGCGATCGGCGAAGATCAGGCGACGTTCATTCATTCGATCGCCGCGGAAGGCTACGATACGGTGCTGTGCGGTCGGATGCATTTCGTCGGCCCTGACCAGAGGCACGGCTTCACACATCGCATCATGGGCGAGATGACGCCGACTTACTCGGGTCGTGGCGGGAAAGATCGCAGCGATCTGGGACCGTTCGCCGGAAGCTTGAGCGCGGGCCGCTGTTTGGAAGTGATCGGCGGAGGGAACTCGCCGGTGCTCGAATATGACCGGGCGGTCGTGGCCGCGGCGCTGGACTATTTGAGCGAGGAGCATGAGCGCCCGCAATGCATTATCGTCGGCACGTACGGGCCGCATTATACGTACGTCGCGCCGCCGGAGCTGTACCGGTATTATCGGGAGCGGGTAGGTTTGCCGGAGCACAATGCTGCGACGTTGAATTATCGCCAGCCGGTGATGGAGAAGCATCGGCAAATCGTCGACGACGAGACGGTGTTAGCCGCACGGGCTGCGTATTTCGGCATGATCGAGCAGCTTGACGGTCAGATCGGCGCGGTGCGCGAGGCGTGGGACGCGTATTTGCAACGCCAAGGCCGGGAAGGGCTGTTCATCTATGTGTCGGATCACGGCGATCAGGCGGGCGAGCACCATTACCACGGCAAGCAGACATTTTATGAAGGATCGGCGAAAATTCCGCTCATCATCGCGGGCGACGGTCTGAAGTCGGGAGCGAGAATGAACGGGCCGGTCAGCATGATCGACTTGGGACCGACACTGTGCGAGATCGTCGGGGCGGATGCGCCTCCTTGCCAGGATGGGCGCAGTCTCGTGCCGCAGTGCGTTCAAGGCGTCGACGATGGCGAACGCGCGGTCGTCAGTGAATACTTGGAGAAAGACAAGCAGGGCCGTACTGTACCGACGACGAACGTACGCGATCGTCATCCGCAAGTTTACGAGCAATTGCTGGCGCGGTTGACGGATGGATGGGACGTGGAGGCGCAAGCTGCGAGGGATCGGATTAAGCAGCAGCATTATCGCATACTGGCCAAATGGGGGAAGGTAAGCCCGGTGGACGAGCCGGAGCGGTGGCCGGTGCCGGAGCACGCCCGGCAATTGCCGACGCGGTAAGCGCAGACTGATTTTTGGCTTAGGATAAAGGAGGAGAGGATTCCGCATGAACATCCTGATTATTATGGCTGACCAGCATCGCATCGACTGTTTGGGAGCGTACGGCAACCCGGACATCCGCACCCCGGCGATCGATTCGCTCGCGGCGGACGGCATCGTGTTCGAGAACAGCTTCTGCGCCTCGCCGGTGTGTACGCCTTCGCGCTATTCGTTTCTGACCGGATTATATCCGCACGACCATCTGGGTTGGGGCAACACGTCCTCCATCCACTCGGGTCTGCCGACGTTCCCTAAGCTGCTCCGTGAGAAGGGATACAAGACGAAGGCAGTCGGCAAGATGCATTTTACCCCGACGTATTACGATCTTGGCTTCTCGGAAATGCAGCTTGCCGAACAGAACGGCCCCGGCCGTTACGAGGACGATTACCACGTCTACTTGATGGAGCGAGGGTTGGCCGACGTGAACGACCTGGAGGATCAGGTCAAGGAGTATCGCGAGCAGGCGCCTCCGCACTATTGGGAAAGCCGCGGAGCGATTGAGTCGAATTTGCCGGAGTCTGACCATTCGACGGCGTGGATCGGCGAACAAGCACTCACGGCGCTAGGGCAATGGGAGGGCGACGACAACCTGCTGATGGTCAGCTTCATCAAGCCGCACCACCCGTTCGATCCGCCCGCCCCGTGGAGCCGGATGTACGACCCGGATCAGCTGACGATTTTGCCGGGCTGGACGGAGGAGAGCTTCACCCACGACCTGCGGATGAATCAGGGCTTCTTCGACCATTCGACGCTGACCGAACCGGTACTGCGCAAAGCGATGGCGCTTTACTACGGCTCGATCTCGCAGATTGACGATTACGTGGGCCGAATGATCGCGGCATTGCGTGCCCAAGGGCGGTACGACGACACGTTGATTATTTACACCAGTGATCATGGAGAGTATTTGGGCTTCCATCACATGCTGCTCAAGAGCAATTACATGTACGACCCGCTTGTCAAAGTACCGCTCATTCTCAAGCTGCCAGGCAACGTTGCTGCTGGATCTCGCCGCGACGACCTCGTCAGCAACATCGATATCGCTCCGACTTTGGCGGTGCAGGCAGGCGTCCCGCATTCTTTCCGCGGCTGCGACTTGACCCGACCGAGCGGGCGAGACTACGTCTATGCTGAGATCAACCGCGGCAACCACGCCATGCTTCGCTCGCATACCCGCAAGCTGATCCGTGTCCGCAATCAGGACATGTCGCTTTTTTTCGACTTGGAGAACGATCCGTTGGAAATGCACAACGTATACAGCGAGGAGAGTTATCGGGCGGAGGTGGCGGCGATGACGGCGGAGCTGGAACGGGCGGCTCAGCGGGATTCGGCGCTGGATGAGCTCGAAGCTCAGTCGAAGGCGGTGACGGAGTTGGCCGGCAAGGCGGGGAAAGACCCGGAGGCGGCGTACCGCTGGTTCGACGAACGGATGAAGCAGGCGGGGTATGGGCCTAGGTCGTAACAATCGCCGGTTCGCGGTTCAAACAGGCGGATTCAAGGAGACATCTAAGTGAAATTGAAGTTATACATCGATCTGTTTATCGGTTTTTTCCGCTCGGGCATGCTTGGCTTCGGGGGCGGTCCGTCTTCAATCCCGTTGGTGCAGAAGGAGGTCGTCGAGCGATTCGGTTGGCTGACCGACGATGAATTCACCGACGTGCTGGCCCTCGCCAATACTCTTCCCGGCCCGATCGCCACGAAGATGGCCGGGTATATCGGCTACCGTAAGGCGGGGGTGGCGGGCATGCTGATCGCCCTGTTCGCTACCGTCGCGCCGACGGTCGCGATCATGATTTCGCTGATCGGCGTGCTCTCCGTCTATCGCGATGCCCCTGCTGTGCAAGGGATGTTGAAGGCGATCGGCCCGATCATCAGCGTCATGATGGTGCAGCTGACGTATTCGTTCTTCCGCCAATCGCTCAAGGGGATCGGCTGGGCGCTGACCGTCGCGATCGGCGTCGTCAGCTTGGTTTGCTACCAGTTTCTTGGCGTCCATCCGGCGTTTCTCATCATCGCGCTGCTGCTCTGGGGATTGACGGCAAAGCGGGGTGACCGGGCATGATCTACTGGCAGTTGTTTCTTGCTTTCTTTGTCCCGTCGATTGTTGGATACGGTGGAGGCCCGGCTTTCATCCCGTTGATCCAGAACGAAGTGACCAACCGGTACGGCTGGTACACGGTTGACCGGTTCGGGGAGCTGTTGGCGATTGCCAATGCGCTTCCCGGCCCGATCGCCACGAAGATGGCCGGGTATATCGGCTATGAGCAGGGCGGCTACATTGGCTCGGCTGCCGCACTCTTCGCTACGATCGCTCCCTCCTTGCTGGCGATGATTTTGCTGCTGGGGCTGCTGCTCCGCTTCAAAGATTCCCCGAAGGTGCAGCGGATGACCGGACTGGTCAAGCCGACGATCGCCGTCCTGATGGGCGTACTCTCGTACCAGCTGCTGTTTACGGCATGGCATAAGGCAGGGACGATTCATACGGCAGTGCTGCTCGTGGTCGGATTTTTACTATTGGAAAAATTTAAAGTTCAACCTGTCTATGTCATCTTAGGCGCGCTGGTTTACGGCGGGTTGTTGATTCGTTGATCCCATTT
>JAJFMO010000562.1 GCA_020697475.1 Paenibacillaceae bacterium
ATATTTTCTGGACGAGTATCGCAAGGGGCGCACGCCGAATCCAGATGTGATGTGCAATCGCGAGATCAAGTTCGGAGATTTTCTGCAAAAAGCGCTCGGGCTCGGAGCGGAGCGGATCGCGACCGGTCATTACGCACAAGTGGAACAGCGCGATGGGGTCTATTGCTTGTTGCGCGGGGTGGATGCGGGCAAGGATCAGTCGTATTTCCTGCATGCTCTGGGGCAGGATCAGTTGGCGCGGGCGATGTTCCCGATCGGCGACATGGTGAAGCCGCGGGTTCGGGAAATAGCTGCGGCGGCTGGCTTGGCGACGGCGAAGAAGAAGGACAGCACCGGCGTTTGTTTTATCGGCGAGAGAAACTTCAAGCAGTTTCTCTCAGAGTATTTGCCGGCGGCGCCCGGGGAGATGCGCGATCTCGACGGCAAGCCGATGGGCCGGCACGACGGCTTGATGTATTACACGCTCGGGCAGCGGCAAGGGCTCGGCATCGGCGGCTCCGGCACGGGCACGGGCGAGCCGTGGTTCGTGGCCGGCAAAGATTTGGGCAGCAACACGTTATACGTTGTGCAAGGGGACAACCATCCGGCGTTGTACTCGGTGGGGCTTGTGAGCGATGCCGTGCATTGGATCGGCGGCGCGGCTCCGGCCGCCGGGACCCGCTGCACGGCGAAGTTTCGCTACCGTCAGCCGGATCAGGGCGTGACGGTGTTTCCGCAGCCGGGCGGCGGCTGCGAGGTTCGTTTTGACCAGCCGCAGCGCGCGGTCACGCCAGGGCAGTCCGTCGTCTTCTACGACGGAGACGTTTGCTTGGGCGGCGGCGCGATCGACGCCGTCGAGCAGCAGCTGCCGCAGCTGGCGGCGTTGCTGCGGCTATAGCCGCAGGCGCGCGCCAGCGCCCCGCGGTGCACTTGCGGTGCAGGTTGACGCAGCGGCTCCGGCACAACGGCGGGCATGGGAGCGCTGCAGCGGTGCGTCACGGCACGTTGTACATAGCAGCGCCTCCCGCAAACGCAACTTTCGCCTGCCACTCCCCCCTCGAGCTTTTCAACTAACTATCCTCTCGCAGTTAACAGCTAACGGCCACAGCGTACGCTTAGACGGCGATATTAGCCGCACTAAAACTCTAACGGCCGCAGCAGCAGCTTAGAGACCCAAAAGCACAATTGATCACCAAAAATTGAGCTCTAAGCGTATGTGGTGTCCGTTACATTTGCATGAACCTGCCGTTCAACCTTCTAAGCTGCCGAGGCGGCCGTTACGTCTGTTATACGCCCCCATCAACCAATTCCGGGTTATCAAAGCGGAAATAAGCATAATGAAAACGTTTCTTGGCAATCGTAATCATGTCGAACCTGACAGTATTTTGACCAAACGTGTCAAATTTTGCCCGAAAGGATATCAACCTCATGCCAATCGAAACTCAATCGATGGAACAGGAATTGGAGACAAAGCAAGCTTCCGAAACGATCGGACATAAGGTGCAATTGTCTTCCTCGGAAATAGCCAATCTGTGGACACAGTATATGAATGACAGCATGTCGGTTTGTTTCTTGCACCACTTGCTCAGGAAGGCTAAAGACGACGACGTCCGCGCTATTCTCGAGTATGCGAACGACTTGTCCATATCCCACCTGGAGCAAATCACCAATTATTTTCATGACGAAAATTTCCCCATCCCCAAAGGGTTTACCATCAAGGACGATGTAATCAACGCGGATGCGCCGGCTCTACTTTCCGACGCGTTCATCCTTAATTATTATTACGTCATGACGCTGATCGGGTTGTCCGGCTATGCCGGGGCGCTCTCCACTTCCGTGCGCTCTGACATACGCCGCTATTTCACCCAATGCAATGCGGAATCGATGGATCTGTTCAATCGAATTGTGGATACGATGCTCGAGAAGGGACTTTTCTTCCGACCGCCCAGCATTCATCCGGACGAAAAAGTCGATTTTGTCAAAAAACAAGGCTACATCGCCGGTTGGGTCGGCAAGCAGCGGCCGCTGAACGCGATCGAGATGAGCGGAATGTATTACAATTTGGCCAAGCTTGTCGTGAAAATTGTGCTGGAGCTCGGTTTCAGCCAAGTCGCAGAGTCGAAGGAAGTCGTCAAATATTTGCAGCGGGGCGCGAAGCTGTGCGAGGAACATTTTATGATACTCAGCAACCGCTTGGCTGAAGACAACCTACCATCTCCGAAAAAATGGCAATCGGAAATTACCAACACCACAGTTGCGGCGTTCTCGGACAAAATGATGCTGCAGCATGTCGTCATGCTCGTTGCGGCTTCGGCGGGATTTTATGGAGCGGGCTTGTCGGTGGTGCAAAGACGGGATTTGGGAGCGATGTACAGCCGGTTGATCGTTCAAATGGAAATTTTTGCGGAAGATGGGATCAATCTGTTGATCGAGAACGGTTGGTTGGAGCAAGCGCCGGGCGCCGTCGATCGCGAAGCTTTGGCGGAAAGGAAATAGTTGAGGGAGCTCCCTACCCCTCCCCATTGGCTCGAGCCGCTGACTGCCTCCGCATTCGGTTGGCTCGCAGCTTCTCCTCCGCACCTTGTTCCGTTGGCTCGTAAAACGTCATGCCGGCGAGCGCCGTCGGCAAATATTGCTGTTCTACATAATGGTTGGGAAAATCGTGCGGGTACATGTATCCCGTATGTCCCAACTTTTCCGCCCCACGGTAATGGGTGTCACGCAAGTGCAACGGCACTTCGATCCGGCCATGCCCGTCCATTGCCATTATTGCGCGGGAAATAGCGGTGGCGATTGAGTTGGATTTCGGGCTTTCCACCGCAAACAAGATCGCTTGGGCGATAATATACTGCGATTCCGGCCAGCCGATCTTGTGGTACGCATCCATTGCGCTGACCGCCGTCGGCATCGCCTGGGGATTGGCAAGG
>JAJFMO010000563.1 GCA_020697475.1 Paenibacillaceae bacterium
ATTTGCGAATCTCTCATCTTCGCCCAATCTCTCATCGCCCCCGGCATCACCGGTGCCCGCATCCTCCCAGCCGCTCATCCCGAGCAACCGCGCCTGAGAACGCAGATCGACCACCGCGCGATAGTATTGAACAGGGTTTTGCCACTCAGCCACCTGGTACTTGCCCGTAGCCCGCTCCACTGTCAGCCGATTCATCGGTATCGTCGTCCCCGATCGGCTCAACATCACGTCCATCCTCTCGATCGGGCCGCCAACGAACAGCATCCCCCCAGGGGCGGAATGAGACGAAAGCATAACCTCCTGCACCAGCGGCCAACTGCTTGCCGACCGCTCCCCGGCAGCATCCTTCTCCGCCAACTCTCCATTTCCCGCGGACCCGTCGCCATCCGCAGCGGAGTCCGCGCCGGCAGCCGTCGTAACAGGCACAACGCTTACGCCACCTTTTTCACCCGACAACCAGCCTTGACCGTTATAATAACTCTTCGACTCCCCTCGCCAATAGGCTAATCGGCTCGCCAGCGCGGTGAACGCCACTCCGTCGTCCGCGACCAGCGGAGTTCCCAATCGGCCGTCGTCCGTTCCGTACCCGGACATGGCAAACGCAGCGTCGGCCGAATCGCCCTGCGCATTCGCCGACTTCGCCAACTTGTCCGCGTATCGATCGCTCCAACGCGCCAAATCCGACCAATCGACCGGCTTGACCTCCCCTCGGGCGGCGCTTGATCCCAACCATCCCGAGGCTACGCATACAGCAATCAGCACCGACCCGAGCACGAGCCAGCGGAACGGCCAACCTGCCGACTTTCGGACAACCGCAAACTTCCTCTCCACCCTCGGCAAATTCAGGAGCAGCATCAACCCGAGCCCGATCGCCGCCGCGTACGCCATTTCGTGGTACGTGGATACATCCGCCGCCAACTGCAGCCCCAAAAGGTAGCCCAGCGTCGCCAGAACAAACCACAACCCGTGCTGGCGCAACAGCATCAAAGAATGAATGACCGAAATCATCAGCGCCCAGCCGAGCACGAACATCAGTAGCCTCGTCTCCGCGCTCACCTCGGCGAAATGCCGGCCCCAAGCAAGCGATGCATCGATGAGCAGCGTCCGCGCATACGTCTCGAACCATAGCGCATCCGGCATCGTGTGACGGGAGAACATATACCCCACCCACGTCAGGCAAACAGCCGTCTTCAGCGGCCAGCTAAGCCATCCCGGGAACCGCAAATAATCCAACAGCAAAACCCCAGCCAGCGCCAGCGCTGCCGGTTCCACCAAAACTTTCGCATCCAAGCCGGCTAAGGCCGGAAGCGGTCTTAGCCATTGCAGCAGCAGCAGAAAAAGCAGCAAAGTCACGATCCCCTCCCGCAACCATGCCGGCCGACCGCCTTCCATCGACGGGTTCGACTCGCCTTTAAGCCCTGACGCCGTCTGTTCCCGATTGGGCAACCGACTCCCCTCTGCCGACGGGCTCATCGCCCCCTTAAGCTCCGACATCCTCCGCACCCCCTTTGCGCTTCCGTTTCGCTGCCCGACCGGGCAGCGCTTGAAACAAACAGCCGATCGTTTCCATCCGCCGCTTCCATCGATAATCCTTGACCGTCATCCCGCTTGCCGGATGAGCATAGAGGATGGCAACTTGCCGTCCCCACCCCCGCAAAGCTCTCAGACACAAAGCCCGCTCCTCGTCCAGCCGATCCGTAATCCAGACAATGGTCGCTTGGCGGGGAATTTTCGGCAGCATATGCAGCAGCGCATCTCCCGTCGACGTCTCCTTGATCCGAGTCGCCAACGGCGGTTCAGCGGCTGCAAGCAACGCTAATCCTTGATCGACCCCAGGCAAGCCTGCGGAAAAGCCCAACGTCATCACTCGCGCGCCCTTCCACATACACGAACATCGCTTGCTCCGCATACGGCTCGGGCAGCTTCGTCTTCAGCGACCTGGCTTTGGCCGACGACTTCCAATGAATACGGCTCAGCGAATCGCCTTGAACATACTCGCGAATGCCTCCGAAGGCCGATCCGGCAAGAGGCGCGATCAGCGGCTGCGTGCGGCCGTGCCCTGAGCTTCCCGCCGTCGGCGCCACTTCGTCCATCGTCAGCACCTGCGGATAGACGAAAAACTTTTGCGAACACAGCACCCGCTTGCGCTTCACGAAGACACCAAGCAAGTCCCCCGCGCTCGCCACAGTCTCCAAGAATCGGTAGCAGCCCCTGGCCGGCCCGACGATTCGATAGCGATACTCCACCTCCCGCCGAAACCCCAGGAATACCAGCTTATTGTGCGTTCCCGATCCAGCAGAAGACCCTTTTTTTATAAAAAAAGCCCCCGTACCCCCACTGACATCCACAACATCCCTTCCGCTGACGTCCCCACGAACCCAATTTTCCGTAACGACCAGCCAGGCGACCGGAAATCCGAAGCGCCGACGCACGTTCATCGTGACCAGCAGATCCCCGCCGTCACTGAGCCGGGTGCGATCCAAAATTCTGCGCACCTCGACGCCGCGCAGCGACCACAGAGCCGACGCCAAAGCATACACGGCAACAGCGCTTAAACAGCAGAGCAAGAACCACCCTTCCTCGCCACCTCGAAAATAGGTCAGCCAAGCGGCTCCGCCCCACACCGACATCAGAATGACTGTGGCGAACACGTTTCGCATCCGGCTCACCTGCCCGTTTCTCCGGCGGCTCGCCGTTCCAAAGGCACCGGTACCTTTTCCACCGTGTCAGCGATAATGAGGTTGCCGGTTCGCCCGCCAAGCCGCGCGTCGATCGACACGATCACCCGGTGCCCGAGCACCGGCACGGCGATGCGCTTGATATCGTCGGGGATGACGTACGATCTCCCCCGCAACAAAGCCGTCGCCTGCGCCGCCCGCATCAGTGCGATCGAAGCGCGGGGGCTCGCTCCGAGCGCAAGCTCGCTATGGCTGCGCGTCGCCGCCACGAGGCGCACGATGTACTCCCGCAGGCTGTCTTCGACGTATACGAGCTGCGCTTTGCGCTGCAGCCCAAGCAATTCCTCCGGCAGCATCGCCGGGGCGAGCTTGTCGATCGGGTGCGCATCCTGAACCCGCTCCAGCATCCGGGCCTCGAACTCCCCGTCCGGATATCCCAACGTCAGCCGGACGAGGAACCGGTCCAGCTGCGCCTCCGGCAATGCGAACGTGCCCTCGTAATCCAGCGGATTTTGCGTCGCGATGAGCAGGAAAGGCCGCGGCAGCCGATACGTCGTCCCATCGACCGTGACGCTCCCCTCCTCCATCGCCTCCAGCAGCGCGGATTGCGTCTTCGGCGTCGTCCGATTGAGCTCATCCGCCAACACCATGTGGGCCATCAGCGGTCCGGGGCGAAACTCGAAATCTCCTGTTTTTTGATTAAAAATGGACACCCCCGTCAAGTCTCCCGGCAGCAAATCCGGCGTGCACTGCACGCGCTGAAAGCCGCAACCGATCGCCTTGGCGAGTGCCTTGGCCAGCATCGTTTTGCCGACTCCGGGCACGTCCTCCAGCAAAATATGCCCTCCGCTGAGCAGCGCCGTCACGGCCAACTCGATTGTGTCCCTTTTTCCAACAATGACTTTCTCTACTTGCTCTACTAACCTCTTGATCAACTCTCGCGACGGATCGGTTGATAGAGAAAAAGACGGCAATGACATAGTAATGAGCCTCCTCAATAAATACCTGGATTCATTCACAAGCTTTGCCATCTCTTGAGGGTTTTAGACGTGAAGCGGGAAGATTGACGTTCCGGATTCTATTAAGTAGGATGGGAAAATAGATAGACGATGAGGGGGCAGGATGTAACTATGGAAGTTCCGATGGCAGAACGGCTAGTCTCCGAGTGGGCTTCAGCCAACACCGGCGCTATTGGCTTCGGACCAGGCCGCGTGCAAACGTCATATATTTATAACCCCGGGGGCTTCGGCAACTTGTCCTTCCGCTTGACCGACGGCCGCACGAGGCTTCACGTCAAACTTGCTCCACCTCACAAAGCCGCGCGACTGCAGCAGTGGGCGAGGGTCAGCGATTATGTCGCCGAACGCTATACTGCGCCTAGGCTGATCCGTGAAATCGACCGCGAGCTTGTTCCGGGGTACCCGTATGGGCTCGTTTTTGAATTTATTGAGGGGGCGATTTCTCTGGCGGAAGTGCACTATCCCGAGGCTGTGCTGAACGGGGTTCTTTCGATCGCGGCGAAGTTGCACCGTGACGATCGGGTGCGCGGAATGTTGCCCAGAGGGGAAGAACGAACGTATGCGGACGCGTTCGAGGACGAGTATATTTCCCGGTTTACGGAAGACCTCGACGGTATCCGAGAGTCGCGCGAGTTGCTTCGGGATTTCGTCTCGGATGAGACGATGTCGTGGTTCGGGGAAGAGATTGTAAGGTTGAGAGAAACTGTCCGACAGACACCGGCCTTCCGGTTCCCCGCGAACGATGTCGTTCATAACGATCTGAACGGTAACAACGTGCTTGTCTGCGGCAGCGGCGATTTCCGAATCATCGACTGGGACGAACTTTCCGGCCAGGGCGATGCGGCGATGGACTATTCCGTCCTGCTGTGGCCGCAGTTCCAGAAGACTTCATGGCCTGAATGGAGAGAGAAGACGTTGGCGGTAGCGGGAGATGCAGCCATGGAGAGGTTGGAGCTGTATTTTCGGGCGAAGCTGTTCGACGACG
>JAJFMO010000068.1 GCA_020697475.1 Paenibacillaceae bacterium
ATAGGTGCCGAGATTTTCCGCCCAGCGTCCTCCCGTCAGGCGCAATCCCGGCAAGTCCGGGCGGGTGTAGAGTCGCAGCGACGTTTCGACGAACTTGGCGAACAGGTTTTTCCAGTGGGACGCTTCCGGATGATCGGGGAACAAAGTTGCTGCATAGCCCAGTGTCCGCTTCACATCCCCTTGCAAATTCGGCGGGCCGCCATGCATGGACAGCAGCGGCACCACGTACTCGCTCGCCGCCAAATACGTCAGCAACAGCAGCATCGCCTCGATGCGTTTGCGGTTCTCGTATGGCAAGGTATCCCGGAATCGGTTATACGCCGCGGCAAAGCCGCTCATTCGACGGTAAGGGACGGGACTGAACCCGGCATTTTCCCGCTGCCCGTACAGGGGCAAGCTGCTGATCAGCGTATAGTTCATCATGTAGTTCTCGAAGCTCTCGGCATCCGCATAAGGGGAATCGGCGAAGATCGCCTCAGCCCGGCGCATGTTTTCCGGATAATCCAGCACATAGTCTTTGATCGTATTAAGAGAAAGCAAGCTGTATCGATTTTGCAAAAAGGTACAATGACTCGCCCCCTGCAAGTTGGCGGCCGGACTGCCGGCCAGCAGCGTCGAGTCCAACTCCGGTCTCGCCCTTACCCGTTCGATCGCTTCCTTGTCTCGGGAATGTTGGTAAACCGCGATGGCCGTTGTCCGCGTCCCGCTGATCAACGGATAATTCCATGACAACAACCCATTATTATACGAAAAAGAAACCGCAAACCCGTCCCACGAACTGAACAAATCGTACCGCCCATTATCCCACTCGGACTCGTCGAGGATGAACGTGCCGATCGATTGACCGGAGCGCTCGTTCCAGAACGTCGCCGCATTCACTCTGACCAACGATCCTTGCGGTTCGTATACCGCCAACCAGAACGGGAGCTTGCCATCCTCGCAGTTGGAATACATGCCGACCGGGTGGCTGATCCCGCCGACATGGGGTTGATCGATGTGATCCCAGTTGAACTCTTCGTAGGGTGTGGCGGCGTCGCCCTTCAACTTTGGCGGGTTGTTGGGCGCGTGGCGGTGCGTCGGGTTCAATCCCGACCAATAGAGATTGAAGTGGAATCCGTCATTTTCCGCTAAATTGTCCATTCGCTCCGTCAACTCGATAAACTCCATGCGGGCAACAAACTTCAGCATCGTCTCGTACGTTCTCCCGCCTTCAAACATATATTTCACACTGAATACAGTAAACAACGGACCGGATTCCCGGCATTCGGTGACGATCTCGATGATTTTCGTATTGCCGTGGACGATGCGCGATTGACCGTAGGTGATCCCGTCCGGCGTTCTGGCTTGCATGATCGGACCAGGGACGGTGACCGGGTATATTTGCGAGGCCGGAATTTGGGTGGCGAAATTCCCGTTGTCAATCCATAGGCTCGGAACGTCGCTTCGTTCATCTGAAGGGATAACCGAGATGGCAGAGGCGAATTGTCTTGGAGCGGCCACTTTGGCCAACTCGAAACGACGTTCTTCTCCTGAACCCAGGTCCGTCAGGAAGCTCACGTCAGCAGATAATAGATAACCGGCGGGATCCAGCTCAACGTTGGATAATTGAAACGGTACCTCATCGTCTGCGGCTATGTTGCGCAAGGCAAGGTGATCCGGCTTCACCTGATCTGCGCTGAAATCCAGTGAATAAGTGACAAGCGTCTCCGGCCACCAGAAGTAGGGATGCTTCAAATCGTCTTTTATGTGGAAAAGGTGCTTATTCGCAAAGCTAGTAGGTTGTATTTTCCTGAAGTTCATAGGGGTCTGCTCCTTAGATAACACGTGGTATAAAATACAATCCCATACTAACATAGATTGTCAGCGGCGAAAACGGCATAAGATCCGGGGCCCCCGAAAAGTACCTGAACCCGCTTCCGAGAATAAACGGTTAATTGCCCCTCTCACCCCACAAAGTGAAGCTACTCAAGGAGCAGATTCAGAGTACTTTGCGGGGACCCCGATTTTGGCGAATCCGTTTATTTAGACGTCGAACAATCAGCGGAGGATATGCTATCTGAGACGTGAAGCAAGGCTCCACTTTGTGGGGTTATTATAAGGGGAACCATGATCAGCGGCGCTGTTCACGATTCCCCTTGCTTGAATGATTATTCTTGAGGTTGTTGTCCTGCAGCGGAAAGCCGTTTCTTCGCTTCCTCATACACATTGGCGGGCAACGGCCCCTTCTCGGCGATTCGCAAGTTTTCCGTGAGATGTTCGGGATTTTTCGTGCCGACGATTGTCGTCGACAGGCTCGGGTGGCTTAACGTGAATCGCAGCAAGAACGCGGTTCGACTCTCGCCTTCGCCCAACAGCTCATCCAGCTTGGCCTTCTCCCATTCCGCCCAGCGATCTTTCCGGCCCAGCCCGACTCCCGGCTCGCCCTTGGCGACTCCGCCGCGAATGATCGTACCCGCGCCCGATTGCGCCGCTGCACTAATGTTGTTCTCATGCACCCGCTCCAACGCCGAGTACGGGATCTGGAAGCTGTCGAACACTCCCCAGCGAATAAATTCCGCAATATGCGGCTGCGTGGAGGAAATTCCGATCCACCGCACTTCTCCTGAAGCCTGAATTTCTTTGAGTACGTCGACAAGGCCGCCGTTTTCCACTTGCTCGACCGTCGGGTTGTGCAATTGCAGCAGGTCGACGTAATCGGTTTTCATCCTTCGCAAGCTGACTTCAATATTATGTAAAATGTTCTCCTTCGTCCACACGTGCGGAGTTTCGTCGTGATCTCCTTTGTCCACCAGCGTGCATCCGCATTTGGTCGCCAAATAGTACTCGCCCCGCCGCTTGCTGATGAATTTCCCGATATACTCTTCACTTAGTCCGTAGTCATAGGAAGTATCGATAAAATTGATCCCGGCGTCCAACACGGCGTTCAAAATCCGCTCCGCTTCCCCGTCGGTAACCGGACGTCCGTTCCAAATCCGCGGCCCCCTTACCTCCATCGCTCCAAAGCCGAGTCGGGTTACTTCCAAACCTGTTCTGCCCAAAACCGATTTTTGCATGGACGGCACCTTCCTTTTTCCATAAAAATGAATTCTCTCTTAGTATATCAGATTTGTTTGTGCAATGATCTCCTTAAGCAACTTTGCGCTTTGCAGATCTTTAGCTCGCGTGGGCCTCCCTATCCGCTTGTAATCTTCCTTTTCCTGCAGCAATTGGCGCGGGTTCATCGTTCGAGCAGATAGACCTTGGAAGATTCGCAGCCGAAGCGGCAACGCGTCAGGGCGCCAAATCCATTGTGATTTGCCTTCCGGATGGATTGCACCCTCTTCCGTACGAGTCAAGTAGCAAAATTGCAGGTCCACTCCATCTTTGCAAAAATCCGTCTGAGACGAGCTAATCGGAGTTCGTTCAAACCCGGCTTCCATCAGCGCCTTCTCTATTCTTCCTTGATGCCGTACCCAAGCGACCAAATCGATATCCGCATGTTTTCGGGTGATTCTGCCCAGGAGGAAATCGATCGCCCATCCCCCGCGTAACCAAAATCGCACATGAAGCGCCGCCAAAATGGCTGAGATTTCGCCCAATATCTGTAGTTGCCCTTTGTTCAGTTGTTCGAAAATAAGCGGTAACACGCGGTTTACTTCCTCATTCTCCTGAAGTTCCTCTATAGGAATCCATCTCACTTCTTTCAATTCCTGTTCCCGGTTATGCAACTCAGGATCATGACCTAATTTGACTTGTCCCTCCCATTTCATGCCGAAAAAGCAATAGTACATTCCCTGAATTTTCTCACTATAGGTTTCGAATAAGGGTTCAACCTTGTCAACGGTCAATCCTGTTTCTTCGAAAACTTCCCGTATGGCCGCCTGATCAGGAGTTTCGCCGATCTCTACGCTCCCCCCGGGAAAAGTCCAAAATTGTTCCCCTTTATACATTTGTCTTACCATAAGCAATTGATTATCCTGAATAATAACCGTACAACTGCGAGTCCCCATTGTATTCCTCCAGATGCAACCATGAAAGGTTCTACGATTTTCTTCCCCACTACACCCGCTGCACCCTTTACAACGACTGCCCTAACCAAAACCCCGCAAAAGCCAGTGGCAATCCCACGCCATAGCTGACCAGCAAATAGGCGGCCAGCGTACCCCAATCTTTCCTACGACCGAGTTGAATGCACTCGACCTTGAAGGTGGAAAAAGTAGTGAATGCGCCCATAAATCCCGTTCCGAACAGCAGAGGGACAACCCCGCCGACATGTGAACCAATAATGAGGCCGAGCAGAAAGGAGCCGAGCAGGTTTACAGTTAAAGTCCCCAAGGGTAGCCGGGAGGGACGGCGACTCGCCCATAATCCGAACCCATATCGGGAGATCGCCCCGAAAAAACCGCCGACAGCAACAAGCATACTATCGATCATGGGTTAGCCTCCCCCATTCGTGAGCTACGGGGAATCGCCCCAATGTAAAGTCCGGCCCACGCCAGAAACAATCCACCAGTTAAGCTTAGTCCTACGTATAGTGCGGCGTCTCCCCATAGTTGCTGCTGCATCAGGTTCACCGTTTCCACACTGAACGTTGAGAATGTCGTAAACGAGCCGATTAATCCCGTGCCGATCCCGGGCTTCACCCAGGCGGGAACTTTCCCAGCTCGATTCACCCAGGCTGTAAGCCATCCCAAAGCAAAGCTGCCGACAAAATTGATTAGCAATGTGCCCAAAGGGAAAGCGCCGACCCACCATCCATGCACCATTAACCCCGTGAAATACCGAAGCAAAGCCCCGACAATCCCCGCCACACCTATAATAACTAAGAGCATAACCGACAATCCGCCTTCCGGTAGACACGTTGTTTTCTATAAAATAGCGTATTTCATCCTTATCATGGAGTAGTTCACGGTGGACGTAGGAATGTCTTCCTTCAGCGGTCTTAACGAGGGGGTGATCCGAACCTCGATATCCAGCGCAGTCAGACTGCCCAGAAGATCGTCCAACTTCTCGACGGCCACCGGCTTAACTGCACGAGTGGTTGTATAATAACCGGCGTTCAACTCATATATTTCAAATTCATCCGGGTCGAAAATGTATCTGTAAATCGTGGCCCTGCGAATTCTCTCCAGCCATCCCGACTCCACCGCCACCATCCGCCGCGAATTGGAGTGCCCGAAAAAACGTTGCAAATCCTCATCGGTCGTGTCTTCCTGGGCCCATATACACACTCTCGGGCAGTCGCGGGGAAAATAATAATGCGGGGCGTGAAAATAGTCAATCGTCCATACTTGGGCCGGCTCATCCATCCGGTAGTCCAGCTTTCTCGGTTCGAAAACGGCAATATCCGGCTCTTCGCTAAAATGGAATAGTTGCATGCATCAACCGCCTTTAGGTCAAAGTTTCTTCCTCAGTTCCTCGATCAGCGGGGGTTTCAGCCCGGTAAATTTCTCAATCAAGGCAATATCCATATTCGCTTGCAGCATGTTTAATGCTATTTCCTTTACCTTCAATTCCCCTTGTTGCCGGCCCTCTTCCCACGCTTCAGCTTTGCCCTCGGGCAGACTCTTGGATCGACCAACCGCGCGCTCCTCATCAATCGCCTTCCGCGCCTCTTCAATCAATTTCCACGCGTCTTCAATCTCTTTTCGCGAATCTTCAATCTCTTTTCGCGAATCTTCAATCTCTTTCTGCGAATCTTCAATCTCTTTCCGCGATTGCTCCTGTTCTTCTTGCCACGAGGCGCGTTCGTGCTCCGCCATTCTCCGCTGCCAATAGCGCTCCCGCACTTCAGGGTCGCCCATCAGTTCGTAAAGCATATCCTCCGCCGACTTCATGTGAGCATCCATCTCCATCAACTCCTTCAATTGTTCAGGCGTTGTCCGCTGATCCAGAAACCGCAGCCAACGGTGCAGCGGATCTTGCAGATTGAACGGCACTTTAAGAAATTTGCGGCATTCTAGAAAATGCACTTCCAGCACATCCGTCAGCATAAGGTCGCGTTGTCGATCCTCATACATGTGGAACATGTTGTGAAAATGATTTACCGGCAAGTAATCGTGATCCAATATGTTAATGGCCACCGTACGCTTCAACTCGCTGAACGGCTGTCCTTGTCCAATGGAACTAACAAAAATTTTCCCCAAATAAAATAAGCTTCGGTAATCCATCCGGTGAACGTTGCGAATCTGCATTTCCACATTGACCAGTTCATTGCGGTCTGTCTCGCATAACAGATCGATTCTCGCTTCTTTGTCGCCGATTTGTTCCCGAGTAAGCTCCAAATTATCACGAATGGTCACATCGGCAATCGGCACTTGACCGTTCCGGCACAATATTGCATTCAACAAGCTGATCAATTGCGGCTTGCTTTTCTCTTGGGAAAACAACTTTTTAAACAAAAAATCGTTCTTCGGGTTCGGACGCCGTTCGCCATATCGACTTCCGTACGCCTGTCCCCGCTCCATTACCTTCGCCAACTGCAAATCGTTAATCGTCATCTCCTCCTAAATTATAGCATACTTGCCTGTCACAGGCGCTTGAATAAGGCACCGATAAGCAAAATAACCCCACAAAGTGTAGCCTTGCTTCGAAGCTTATTCAGGTACTTTGCGGGGACCCCAGAGCGCAAAAAAAGCACACCCATTCGCCCCTCAAGGGGACGAACAGCGCGTGCTTCGCGTTGAACGACTATTTCCTCCAGTATAGCCCATCCCGAGCGCGATGTAAACGCAATCTTACACGCAGCCTCGGGACAAAACTATTGCTAAAAACTCATGCTACACGCTCCCGCAAACGCTGATTTACTGATACAATAAGGTCATCAACCTAAGGAAGGTGCGGCCGATGCAGGTGGATGTGCTGAGAAGTTTGTTGGACCCGATTCCGCTGCCAAGAATGGTTCGTATTCGGCAAAAATTCGATGATTCGGCTATAGAAGATATCGCTGCAAATTTGGAGGCGGAGATCGCCAAGCCGGGCGGCATCGAACGGATTCAGGCGGGGCAACAGGTAGCGATCTGCGTAGGCAGCAGAGGAATCGCGAACATCGCCGAAGCCGCAAGAACCGTTGTTAAAGCGGTGAGAAGCGCAGGCGCTCATCCTTTCATTATCCCTTGCATGGGCAGCCATGGGGGCGCGACCGCCCAAGGGCAAGCGATTACCGAAGAGACAGTCGGCGCCCCGATCCGTTCTTCCATGGAGGTAGCGGAGATCGGCAAACTGCCGAACGGATTGCCGATTTATGCAGACATGCATGCCTTTCGTGCCGATGCGATCATTCCGATCAACCGAGTGAAACCGCATACAGCTTTTCGCGGCCCGGTGGAGAGTGGGGTAATGAAGATGATTGCAATCGGGTTGGGCAAGCAGAAAGGCGCCGACGCCTACCACCGGCTTGGCTTCAAGGAAATGCCAGACAACATTATGACAGTCGGCCGTATTCTGTTGAAGAAGCTGCCGATCGCATTCGGCGTGGCGCTCTTGGAGAACGCTTACGACCGAACCTGCCGCATCGAGGTGCTTCCCGCTGAACAGATTGAAACCAGGGAGCAACAGTTGCTGGTGGAAGCGAAAGAATTGATGCCGCGTATTTGGTTCGATCAGATGGACGTTCTCGTGATCGACCGGATCGGAAAGAACATAAGCGGCAGCGGCCTGGATCCCAATATTACGGGCCGTTATCCGACACCGTACGCCCATGGCGGCCCCGACGTTACCCGCATCGTCATTCTCGATTTGACCGAAGAGAGCAGCGGCAACGGCAATGGGATGGGCATCGCCGATTATTCCACACGGAAGCTGCTGGACAAAGTGAATTTGGCTGACACATACGCCAACGGACTGACTTCCACCGTTTGCTTGTCCAACAAAATCCCGATTCTGATGGAAAACGACTGCTATGCGATCAAGGCGGCGATCAAGACAAGCAATATTCTAAACTTCCCAGCGTGCCGACTGGTGAGAATTCCCGACACTCTCCAATTAGGCGAAATTGAAATTTCCGAAGCGATGCTGGAGGAAGCCGCCAACATTCCGGGAATCGATATCATCTCGTCCCCTTATCCGTTCCAATTCGATCACGAAGGCAATCTGAATACGGCTTACTGACTCTTTCACAACAACTGCCAACGTTTCCGATACGAGAGCGGGCTCAAGCCTTCCGCCTTGCGGAAGGCTCTGCTCAACTGACTCTGATCCTCGAAGCCCAACTGCTCGGCGATTTCTTTCAAGCTACAACGAGTCATGGACAGCAGCTCGCGAGCCCGGCTGATCCGCGCCTGGCGGACATATTCCATCAGCGGCATGCCAAGCGCTTCGCGGAACAATGTACGCAGGTGCGGTTCGCTTAAATAAACGTGACGGGCAATGGCTTCGGCGCTGACTTTCGCCCCTGCATTCGTGTGTATATATTCACAAGCCTTGTAGACCCGGGCATCAAGCGATAACGGAAATGCCGGCAACTGCGGCCGCAGCAACTGAATAAATAACGCCGTTAATTGATACAAGCGAGCGTTACAGCTGATCAGGCGGTAGGATTGATCCACGTTGTAGAACAACCGGTTTGCCCCTTCCTCGCCTTCCGTGCCACCCATATCTTCCGCAACGTCGCGCGTCATCGCCTCATCCCGCTGCAATCGGTCAAAATCCGCTACTAATCCGCGCCATTGCGCAACCAATTCCTCGCGATGCTCCCCCTCCAATGGACCAAGTACAAGAGGAAACCGATAGATTTTCACAAAATCGAATGACCCGGCCTTCCAATCCAGACCGATTGCGAGATGGCGCAACTCCCCTTCTTCCGCCGGCGACCGATCCACGGAAATCGAAACATGAGGCGGCAAAATGACCAGGTCGCCCGCCTGAAGCCGGAGTTCTTGATCGTCGGCGCGCAACGTTTTGCAACCTTCCAGCACAAACCAAATGATCGTCGCCGGCGACACAATCCCATGGATCTCCCAGTCCGTCGCACGATTCCACTCCGCCACCCATCGCGCTTGAATGTGAATTTTGTCCAGCAGGTTGACGTCTGCAAGCTGCGGCATGGACCCTCGTCCTCCATCCTCATTTTTGTCAAAAAGATCATTAATCTTGCCCTTCATCCCGAGCCGGCCAAGCGCTATATTATCAGTAAACAATCGAAAGGGGTTATCGAAACCGATGAAATACTTGCTGGGGACACAAGAGTTGGAGCTGGGCGGGCCATACCTCACCGATCGCCTGGTCGAATCGAACGACATTATCGACGATGCCGAGGCGCTCAGAAAACGAATGCAAGAGGACGGCTACCTTCTGCTCCGGGGATTCCACGATGCAGACACGGTGCGGGCGGCTCGCCTCGACATCCTGAAAAATCTGCAAAAACAAGGAAAGCTCGACGAATCGCATCCTCTCGAGGCAGGCGTGATCGGCGAAGGCAACAAAGGCTCTCTTCTCGGAAGAACCACGGATTACGAAAGCGAGTTGCCCAACTTGCTGAAGGTCGTGAATTCACAAAAAATTATGGACTTCTTCTCCTTCTTCCTTGGCGGCCCGTCGGTTACGTTCGATTATAAGTGGCCTCGCGCCGTCCCTCATGGTGAATTTACCGGGGCGCACTACGATGTCGTCTACATGGGGCGCGGCTCGAAAAATTTATACACGATGTGGACGCCGCTCGGCGACGTGCCAATGGAGCTCGGTTCCCTGGCCATCTGTCTCGGCTCGCACCGTTTCGAGCAGTTGAAGGGGACATATGGCGAGGTTGATGTCAGCCGAGACCAATTGCAAGTCGGCTGGTTCTCCAACGACCCGGTGGAAATCGTCGACAAGTTCGGCGGCCAATGGGCCACGACCGACTTCAAGGCGGGAGACCTCATCATCTTCGGCATGTACACGTTGCATATGTCGACGGTCAACCGGACGAATACGTACCGCACGAGCTGCGATACCCGGTACCAGCTGCTGTCCGAGCCGATCGACGCTCGATTCATGGGCAAAAATCCGGTTCCGCCCAGCGCCGACGGAGTCGTCCGCACGACAAAGATCGAGCAGCTGCGCGAGAAGTGGAATATATGATATAAAAAGTCCAATGAACAAGTTGCATAAGAGGGTG
>JAJFMO010000069.1 GCA_020697475.1 Paenibacillaceae bacterium
CGACTTGATCATGAAGACGATCGAGCTGTTCAAGTTCGAGCCCGACGTGCTCGCCGACTACCAGACGAAGTTCTCTTATGTCCATGTTGACGAGTATCAGGATACGAACCGGGCGCAGTATATGTTATGCAGGATGTTGGCGGAACAACATCACCGCATCTGCGTGGTGGGCGACAGCGACCAGTCGATCTATCGGTGGCGCGGGGCGGATATTTCCAACATCTTGAACTTCGAGCGGGACTACCCTGAGGCATCGACGATTATGCTGGAGCAGAACTACCGCTCCACTTCCACTATATTGGACGCGGCCAATGGCGTCATCGCAAACAATTTCGGCCGTAAGCCGAAGAAGCTGTGGACGGACAAGGGGGCGGGGGACAAGATCCGCGTCTATTCCGCCGACTCCGAGCATGCCGAAGGCTACTATATCGCTTCGGAAATCAACCGCAACCAGGCCCAAGGCCGCAAATACAGCGATCACGCCATTCTTTATCGGACGAACGCCCAGTCGCGGGTGATCGAGGAAATTCTCATCAAGTCGGACATCCCCTATCAGATCATCGGCGGAATCCGCTTCTATGAGCGCAAAGAAATTAAAGATATTTTGGCGTATTTGCGGCTCGTATCCAATCCGAACGACGACTTGAGTCTGCAGCGAATTATTAACGTGCCGAAGCGGGGTATCGGAGCGACGACGATGGACAAGCTGTCGGAGGCGTCGGGCAGACTGGGCGTTTCCATTTTCAGGCTGCTGCTGGACCATCTGGATGAAGTCGAGGTCGCCGGCAAGACGCGTGAAGCGATGATCTCGTTCCGCGACCAGATCGCCAATTTGCACGCGATGACGGAATACTTGTCGGTGACGGAGCTGGCCGAGCAGATGATCGAGATGACGCAATACCGCCTGGAGCTGATGCGGGAGAAGTCGCTCGAAGCCCAATCACGGCTGGAAAATATCGACGAGTTTCTCTCGGTAACGATGGAGTTCGAGCAGCGCAACGAGGACAAGTCGCTGGTCGCTTTTTTGACCGATCTGGCGTTGATTGCCGACATCGACTCGATGGACAAGGAAGAGGATCCGGCAGACAAGGATACGGTCGTCCTGATGACGATGCATAGCGCTAAAGGGCTGGAGTTTCCGGTCGTCTTCATCATCGGGATGGAGGAAGGCGTCTTTCCGCACAGCCGGGCATGGACGGAGACAGCCGAGCTCGAGGAAGAGCGCCGGCTCGCTTATGTCGGTATTACGCGGGCGGAAGAATTGTTATACTTAACGCACGCATATAGCCGCACGCTATACGGCAGGGCGATGTCGAATTTGCCATCGCGCTTTTTGAAAGAAATTCCCGAGCGGTTGATCGAGATGGAGTCGGCGGCCTTGGGTTATCGCTCCGGTTCTCGCAGCTCGTCGTTCTCGTCCGGTTACTCAGCAAGCCGCTCGGCGTATGAATTTGATTCGGGCGCAGGATACGGCCGAGCTCGTGGGGCACAGCCGTCAGCTTCGGCCGCGCCGGCTGCACCAGCTGCCGCGGTGCGCCCCAGGGTGGCTTCGTCGTCCGCATCCGCAGCGAATATGCCGCCAGTCGCCAATTACAGCCACGGGGACAAAGTATCGCACAACAAGTGGGGAACCGGTGTGGTCGTCGCGGTCAAAGGCAGCGGGGACGACACCGAGCTGCAGATCGCTTTCCCGGCGCCGACCGGAATCAAGCGGCTGCTGGCCAAATTTGCACCGATCACCAAATTATAATCGGGAGCGCCAAGACTCCCGAAGGTCAGGGGATGAAGAACGTTGACGGATCTCAGGCAGCAAATGCAACAATGGGTTGACGAGATCAACCTTCACAATGCGCTGTACTACACCTACGACAAGCCCGCGATCAGCGACATGGAGTATGACAAGCTATACGATCGGCTGGTGGCGATGGAACGGGAGACCGGCATCGTTCTGCCCGATTCCCCGACCGCCCGGGTGGGCGGCGAATTGCTGTCCGGTTTCGACAGCCACCGCCATCTCGCCCGGCTCTGGAGTCTTGATAAGGCGCAAAACCGCGAGGACCTGATGGCTTGGCACACGCGAGCGGTCAAGCTGTGGAACGAGTATAATCAGCAAAATCCGGACAATCCGCTTCCCCCGCTGTCGTTTGCCGTGGAGCTGAAGTTCGATGGGCTCACCTTGAATTTGACCTATCGCGACGGCCAGTTGGTCCAAGCGTCAACCCGCGGCAACGGCGTCGTCGGCGAGGGGATTTTGCCGCAGGTGAAGACGATTCGCACCGTTCCGCTGTCGATACCGAGCAAGGAAGGGACGATCGAGGTGCAAGGCGAAGGGCTGATGTACTTGTCGGTGCTGGAGCAATACAACAAGACGGCGGAAGAGCCGCTCAAGAACGCGCGCAACGCCGCCGCTGGAGCTCTTCGCAACCAGAATCCACAAGTGACCGCGTCGCGCCGTCTTTCCGCCTTTTTCTATAATATCGGCTATGCGGATCAAGTGAAATTTTCGGACCATCGGAGCATGATCGAGTTTCTTCGCGAGAATCATTTTCCCGTTAACCCTTATATCAATTATTTCGACACGATCGACGAGGTGTATGTCGAGTTGGAGCGGCTTGCGGAGATGCGGCTGTCGCTTGATTTCCTGATCGACGGCGGAGTGGTGAAAATCACCGATATGCGCACGCGCGAAGCGCTCGGTTATACGGACAAGTTCCCACGTTGGGCGGTCGCTTTCAAGTTCGAGGCGGAGGAAGCGGAGACGACGCTGCTGTCGGTGTCGTGGGAAGTGGGGCGCACCGGCAAGCTGACCCCGGTCGCCGTCGTCGAGCCAGTCGATTTGGCCGGGGTGACGGTGCAGAACTGCACGTTGAACAATATGGGCGATATCGAGCGGAAAGGATTGACCCACGCCCTGGGCAGCCAAGTGCACATTCGCCGCTCTAACGATGTAATCCCGGAAATATTGGGGAAAGTGAGCGACGAACGAGACGGCGTCGAGATCGTTCCTCCGATTGCTTGTCCTGCATGCGGAAGTGAGTTGGAGCAGCGCGGCGCCCACCTGTTCTGCCCGAACCGGCTGGGCTGCAAGCCGCAGCTGATCGGCCGCATCACCCATTTCTCCTCGCGCGACGCGATGGATATCGAGACGTTCAGTGTGATGACCGCCGAACAGCTTTACGACGAGTTGGACGTTCGCGATCCCGCCGACCTGTACCGTCTTACGTTTGACGATTTGGTCAAGCTGGAGCGCTTCGGCGAGAAGAAGGCGAACAAGTTGCTTGACTCGTTCGAGAAAAGTAAGACCCGCGATTTGTCCTCCTTCTTGTTTGCCTTGGGCATTCCGAATACAGGGAAGGCTACGGCCAAAGCGTTGGCCGATCACTTCGGGAGCTTGGAAGCAGTGCACCAAGCGTCGAAGGAAGAACTTGTCGCCCTGCAAGACATCGGCGAGATTGTTGCAGACAGCATCTACGGCTTCTTCCGCGATCCCGTCACGTCCGGGAGCGTCGATCTGCTGCTTGCGCGAGGCGTTAGCCCGACGGAGCCGGAGCGTACCCAAGCGGTTGCCGATCCGACCGGAATATTTTATGGCAAGACGGTGGTATTGACCGGGACGTTGACGTCGCTCAGCCGCGACGAAGCCGGGAAGCTGCTTGAAGCGGCCGGCGCGAAGATCGCCTCCAGCGTGTCGAAGAAGACGGATTTCGTCGTCGCCGGCGAGAACGCGGGCAGTAAGCTGACCAAGGCGCAGGAGCTCGGAGTGCGGGTCGTCGATAACGAGGAAGAATTGCTGAAGCTGCTTGGCGAGCGATAGGTCAGAACCCGAATACAAGTCAACGTATATAATAGGAAGTTTCGCGTCGACCGATCTTGATTAGTCCTTCTTCGGTGGAAGGCATCGCTTGCAGCACCGCGATTCGGGGCACAATAATCCAGCAATGCAGGAATAGCCATTGGAGGAACAGCGAGAGCGGAATCCACGAGAATCCGCAGCCGATCAGCGCGAGACCGACCCACAGCAGCTGCCAATGCAGCCGGTTCATTAGCGCCACCGACGCGTGCTGTTTCGGCAGCAGGCCGATCCAAAGCGGCTGCCACACCCAGGCCCAGGAGCCGCGCAAGCGATCCTTCCGAGATGCGAAGTCGATGGAGATCACCAGCGAGTGGATAGCCAACATCAATACAAACCCTAGCGGAATCAGAGCTAATTCTGCCGGCTTGTAAAGCAATTCTATGACGCAATAAGCAACGAACGCGCCCCAGTAGAAGGCCATACTGAGCGGGCCCCATGCTATTTTACGAACAAGACGGTAACTGTAAATGGTCGTATTGTCGACCGTTTTCGGTGGAGACATGCCAAGATCCTCCTTATTCACGTTCAGGAAGGTATAACCTATTATCGCATAAGCTCGGCTAGTTTAAAAACATAGATTTCGGGAATACTAATGCGATAATAACTTGTTGAATTGGAGGGTTTAACTATGGACGCGACCCATCAAGTCTCTTGCATTGTGTGCGGTCAGGAGAAACCTGCGGAAGAAGGATTGTTTATCGTATCGCAATTTGTCTGCTTGTCCTGCGAGGCGGAAATGGTAGAAACCGATGTGAAAGACGTGAAGTATCCGTTCTTTATTCATCAATTAAGGAAGCTTTGGTATAGAAGAAACGCTTGATTTCGCGCTTTGAAGGCGATTTCGTATTTTTCATTATTATAAAAAAAGGGAGAGGATCTTGGATGGAGTTATCTCGGGATTCGGCTCCCTTATTTGACAGATTGGCGGAAGTTGCGTCCCGCAAGCCGGCGAGCTTTCACGTTCCCGGCCACAAAGCGGGGGCTGGGATCGGCGGCGCGCAAGCGGAAATTTTCGCACGGATTATGTCTATCGATTATACGGAGGCGACAGGCCTCGACGACCTTCATCACCCCGAAGGGGTCATTGCCGATGCCCAGGCGCTGGCTGCAGATTGCTTCGGCGCGGAGGAAACTTGCTTTCTAGTAGGCGGCAGTACGGTGGGCAACCTGGCGATGATTCTTGCCGTATGTGAGCCGAGCGATCTGATTCTCGTGCAGCGCAACGTACACAAGTCGGTCATTCATGGCCTTATGCTCGCTGGGGCGAAGGCGGTGTTCGTGCCGCCCGCGATCGACGAAGCGAGCGGAATCGCCGCCGGCGTGCAGGAGCGCGACGTACGGGAAGCGCTGGAGCGCCACCCGGAGGCGAAGGCGCTGCTCGTCAGCAACCCCAACTATTACGGGATGGGGATCGATCTTGCGCCGCTCGCCGAATTGCTGCATGACACGGGCAAGCCGTTGCTCGTGGACGAGGCGCATGGCGCCCACTTCGGCTTTCACCCCGGGCTGCCGCGATCCGCGCTGGCCGGCGGAGCCGATTGCGTCGTGCAATCGACGCACAAGATGCTGACGGCCATGACGATGGCCGCGATGCTCCACATACAGGGCGGTCGGATCGACCGCCCCCTCATCCGGCAGCGCCTTGCTATGCTGCAAAGCTCAAGCCCCTCCTACCCGCTGATGGCCTCGCTCGACGTATGTCGTCGCCACCTTCATGTGCAGGGAGCAGACGCTTTCACGCGAGGTCTTGACGCTGTCCAATACTTTTGCCGCCAGTTGTCGACCTTGGATCGCTTCGAGCTGATCGAGCCGTCCCCCCAGACAACTGCCTATACGACCAAAGATCCGTTCAAGGTGGTTGTGCGCGATCGCGTAGGCGGCTTGACCGGCTATGAGCTGCAGGAAGCTTTGGAGCGAGAGGGCGGCTGCCTCATCGAGATGGCTGACCCTCGCCACGTACTGCTCGTCTTCAGTCTTGCCTCAACACGCGACGACAGCGATCGACTGTTGGACGCGTTTCGGCGTATCTTGCGCCATTCCGACGGCAAGAAGCAGGAACTTCGGCCGTCCGCAGCGAATATGATTAAAGTACCCCCAATTGGGCGACTGTCCCACCCTATTCCATTTTCCAACCGTTTCCCCGGTTTGGACGGCCTGACCGGCTTGGCGCAAGGCGATGCCCCGCCGTCGACGCGGCTCGTTCCTTTAGCGGAATCGGTTGGCCAAGTGGCGGCGGAGATGGTCATCCCATATCCGCCGGGGATTCCGCTCCTCTTCCCCGGAGAAGCGATCACTGCGGATACAGCACATAGTTTGACCGAGCTGGCGCAAGCCGGGGCGCGGTTTCAAGGGACACGCGACATCGGCGCGGAGCGAACAATCAGAATATATACTACCCCCAGCACGGATCGGGAGGATTCATGAACGGCATATTTATCACCTTCGAAGGCCCAGACGGAGCCGGCAAAACAACGCAGATTCAACTCCTGACCCAAGCATTGCGCGAAGAGGGACGCGAGTGTGTAGCCACAAGAGAGCCGGGCGGTACGTTCATCAGCGACCAAATCCGCGCGATCTTGCTCAACCCGGAACACAAGGAAATGGCCTCGCATACGGAAGTTTTGCTCTATGCAGCGTCGCGCGCCCAGCACGTGCACGAAGTCATTATCCCCGCGCTTGCCGAGGGGAAAATTGTATTATGCGACCGCTACATCGACGCCAGCATCGCCTATCAGGCGTACGGCCTCGGAGCCGACCTGCAGCACGTGGAGCTCATCAATCGATACGCTTCCGACGGGCTGCAGCCGCACAGGACGTACATGCTGGACATCCCGGTGGAAGCCGGAATGGAGCGGTTGCACCGTCGCAGCGGCGTTTCCGGCAAGCCGGCGGGGCTCGACCGCATTGAACAGCGGGAGCGTGATTATCACAGCCGAGTGCGCGCCGGGTTTCAGCGGATCGCTGAGCAGGCGCCGGACAGAGTGCTGTTGGTGCGGGCCGACCGTTCGGCCGAAGAAGTGGCGGAGGAGATTATGTCCGACTGCAAACGGTTGCTTCACTACACTTGATGTGAGGGAGTGGTTTCCATGAAATTGGTGATCTCGGTCGTGCAGGATAAGGACAGCAACCGACTGTCCGGCGCCTTGATCAAAGAAGGGTTTCGCGCAACGAAGCTGGCCAGCACCGGCGGGTTTCTGCGTGCGGGGAACACAACCTTCATGATCGGCGTGGAGGATGAACGCGTATCCGAAGTGATGCAGATCATCCAGAATAACTGCAAAGTTCGGGAACAAATGGTAACCCCGGTATCTCCGATGGGCGGAACGACGGACTCGTATATCCCGTTCCCGGTAGAAGTCCAGGTCGGCGGCGCCGCCGTCTTCGTCGTCCCCGTAGAGAAGTTCGAGCATTATTAATAGTAGAAAGCGGGACGAAATATGAAGATCAACCCTGGTTGGCGTCCGTTCTCCAGGCCGAAATTGGCGGATAACGTGAATCCCCAGCAAATCCCCCAGAAGGGCTTCTCCGACATGCTGTCCCAGCATGACGAGCGGCCTTCTACCGAGCAGCTGCGCCGGATGATCGAACGCATCGATCAGCAAGCTCATCGGTTGGCCAAATCGATGACGGTGCGGGAATTGCTGCAGTATAAGCTTTACGTCCGCCAATTTCTGGAGGAAACCGCCAGGCGTGGAGTCCAGCTGAAAGATACGCGAGGCTGGGATCGCCGCGGGCGCTCCAAGCGCTACAAGCTGCTTGAAGAAATCGATAGCCACTTGATGGCGATGGCGGACGAACTGCTGGACAGCGAGCAAGGCCGCATCGACCTGTTGGCGAGAGTCGGCGAGATCAAGGGATTGCTGATCAACTACTTTTTTTGACGGAGACTTACTTATGCCATTTGCATCCATCCCTAAGCAACCTCAAGTTGTCCGTCTGCTGCAGAACGCCCTGAGGCGAGACACGTTGGCGCACGCTTATATCTTCAACGGTCCGCAAGGAACGGGGCGCAAGCAGACGGCGGAAATATTGGCCCAGGCGCTTTACTGCACCGAGCTGCCGGACGATGCGTGCGGCGAATGTCTCGCTTGCCGGACGATCGCCCATCGCAATCACCCTGACATCCATTGGATCGAACCCGACGGCGTAAACATCAAGATCGATCAAATTCGCGAGCTGCAACGCAAATTCGCTTACCGTTCCAACCATTCGGGCGCTAAAGTTTATGTGCTGAACGAAGCGGAGCGGTTAAATATACAAGCGGCCAACAGCCTTCTCAAGTTCCTGGAGGAACCGACGTCGAAGGTGGTCGCGATTCTTATTACCGACAATGGACAAGCTCTGCTGCCGACTATTCGCTCACGGGCGCAATGGCTTAATTTTTTGCCGATGAATCCCGATTGGATGCTCGAGACGTTGAAGAACGAGGGGCAACCGGAGGCGCTGGCCTCCTCTGCCGTCCACTTGGCGGCAGGACTTGGCGCGGCACGGGAGCTTATCCAGTCAAATTGGTTTGCAGAAACAAGAAATGTAATGATACAATTGGCGAAGGAGACGCTAACCAAACTTCCCGACGCGCTGTTGACGATTCAGAACAAGGTGGTCAAGGGCGAGCCGGCCGGGCATCTGATGCATCTTCTGGATTTATGGATTTTATGGTTTAAAGATTTGGTGCGCATCAAGGCAGGACTGAACGAACGTATCGTTTATATAGATCAATCGGAATGGCTGCGCAAGCAGTCCGCAATGCGGGAGACGGAAGACTGGGTGTATTGCATGGAACGTTTATTGGAGCTGCGCAAGCGGCTGCGATATTTTGCCAACCCCCAGCTTGGTTTGGAGAATGCCGCCATCGAAATTCAAAGAGGAAAGCTGTAAGGGGGACAGGATATGTATTCCGTCGTAGGAGTCCGCTTTAAGCCGGCGGGTAAAATATATTATTTCGATCCGAGCGATCTCCCGATCGATCGGGAGCATTCGGTCATTGTCGAAACGGCGCGGGGAGTCGAATACGGTCGGGTTGTGACGCAGAAGAAGACGGTCGGCGAGAAAGATGTCGTCCTTCCGTTGAAGAAGGTTATCCGCATGGCCGGTCCGAGCGATGCCGAGATTGTGGAGCGGAATCGGGCGGATGCCAAAGAAGCGTTCGCCACGTGCTTGCCCAAGTTCAAAGATTACAAGATGAAGCTCGTCGATGTCGAATATACGTTTGACCGCAATAAAATTATATTTTATTTTACCGCAGAGGGCCGCATTGATTTCAGGGAATTATTGAAAGTGTTGGCGGGAATTTTCCGCACTCGAATCGAGCTTCGGCAAATCGGGGTCCGAGACGAGGCGAAGATTCTAGGCGGGATCGGCCCGTGCGGCCGGATCTTGTGCTGCTCTTCCTTCCTGGGGGATTTCGAACCGGTATCGATCAAGATGGCCAAAGACCAGAACTTGTCGCTCAATCCGACGAAAATTTCCGGTTTGTGCGGTCGGTTAATGTGTTGTCTGAAATACGAACACGACAATTATGAGAGCGGCAAGGACAAGCTGCCCGGCGTCGGCAGCCAAGTCGCTACCTCGTACGGCAACGGCAAGGTAGTCGGCTTGAATGTCGAGCGGCGCACGGTGAAAGTGCACATTTTTGAGCTCAGCAAAGTGATGGAGCTTCCCACCGACGATGTCGTGGAGATGGAATGAAGATCCGATTCGGGTCGACAGCAAGGCTTGAGGTGAACGAACGAACGTGGAGAAGACGAATTTATTCAAACAAATCGAGCAGGTAGAGCAACGGATGACCGAATCCCTCTCCGAGATCGGGGAGATCAAGGGCAAGTTGATCGAATTGGTGGAGGAGAATAAAAGGCTCGGCATTGAGAACCAGCAGTTGCGCAAATTGTTGAAGCAGCCGGCAGCGGCGATCGCATCGACGAATGGGTCGACGAACGGATTTAGTGGATCGATCGGATCGGCCAAGCAAACCGGGGAAGGCTACGACAATTTGAATCGCTTATATAATGAAGGTTTTCATATTTGCAATATTTATTACGGGCACTTGCGCCTTGAGGGCGACTGCTTGTTCTGCCTTTCTTTCTTCAATAAATCGTAAAGTAATGAGCGTAAGGTAACGGCATATGACGAACAGCGAATGGTTGGCCAGCGAGCGGCTGGACGATCTGTTGACGAACGATTTGAAAATTATCCAAAGCTCCG
>JAJFMO010000564.1 GCA_020697475.1 Paenibacillaceae bacterium
CGGCATGCTCTATGCGGGCTTCACATTCAGCCTCCGCGATTTCGACCAAATCCATCACGAATATCCGATTCCCGATTTATTCGACTACAGCTTGACGCAGGGACGCGATATTTTCCAGCTGGCCCGGCAATGCTGCGACGGGGAAAGCCGTGGTATGGAGTCGCTGTTCCACGAACTGATACAGTGCGGCGTGCCGATGGACGACAATGCTCCCACCGTCTCCGGCAAAACATGGCGGGAACGGCTTGCCGCCGGAGGCCTATCATTGCCGGCAAACAGCGTTACGGATAACCCGATAATCCTGTCCAGCCCGCGCCGTCCTTTCAGCGGGGTCGATGTGCTGACCGGCGATTTCTTCGAAACCGCGGTCGTCAAAATCAGCGGGATGTCCACGCCTCAGCTCAACGAGTTCGATCGCAAGGCAGCGTTCACGCTCTATTTCGAAAACGAAGAAGCAGCTAACCGAAGTCTGCTCGATCCGCAACTGCTGGAATCGCTGAAAAGCTCCCGCCGCTTTGCAAGAGAAGACCTGGTCGCCGTACTTCGGCATAATGCGCCGACCGACTGCGACCGGCTCATCGACACGTCCTACGATGAGTTGTTCGATGCAATGGCGGACGGAGGGGCGCTGAAGCTGGCCGTCGTCATCGCCGGACAAGGGCCGGAAGCGTTCGGCATGCCCGAGATGTACACGCCGATGCAGCATATTAACGCCAACCGCAAGCTGAAGAAGCTTGTCACGGTCATCAGCGACGGGCGGTATTCCGGAGTCACGTTCGGGGCGGCCGTCGGGCATATGACGCCGGAGGCGTATCGCGGCGGCGGGCTGTTATACTTGCAAACCGGAGACTTACTGTATCTCGGATTGCGGGAACGACAAATCCGGTTTTTGAACCCGCAGCTGCTGCGCGAAGGGGGCGACGTCGTTACCAGCGGATTTCGGGACATCCCCACCACGCGGAAAATTCTCGGGCAAAAACGGATGGCCAGGATGCGCGAGCGCCGGCGGAGAATCACCTCCTGCAACCGCTTGAGCGGGCACACCGATGCCGCGCATGGCGTCGTACCGTTGGAGGTATACGAGGAAGCCGTGCTGGATTATCGCGATCAAGCGGCGAGAATGGCCGACAACGAGCTGAAAGGCGTGACGAAGCATTGAAGCTGAAGGACAAAGTGGTGCTGATCACAGGGGCCAGCAAAGGAATCGGGCAGGCGATCGCGCAGGGCGTTGCGGATGAAGGCGCGCGAGTGGCCATCAATTATCGCTCCGACGTCCAGGGGGCATTGCAGACTGCGGAGCGGATTGCCGCCATGGGCCGCGAAGAAATGATTGTGCAGGCGGACATCGCGAACACGGAGCAGATTCGCTCGATGATGAGGGAGGTTGTCGAGCGCTTCGGCCGAATCGATGTATTGATCAATAATGCCGGAATTACCGGATGGTCCGATTTGTTCGAAGTGACGGAAACCGTATGGGATGAAGTGATGAACACGAACCTGAAAGGAACGTTTTTTTGCTCCCTGGAAGCAGCCAAAATCATGAAGGAGCACGGTGGCGGGAGCATCGTGAACGTTTCCACCAACTGCGCCGCGTTAGGTGTGAAAAATTTGGCCGTCTACGCTACAAGCAAAGGCGGAATTCATGCGATGACCAAACAATTGGCCGTAGAGCTGGCACCCAGTCGAATCCGGGTGAATACTTTCGCGCCGGGACCGACGAATGTGGAGCGGAATTTGCAGGACGATCCCCAATACGCCGACACCTGGGGGGGCGTCGTCCCGATGAAAAGAACGGCTGATCCGCGAGAGATGGCCGGGCCTGCGATCTTCCTCGCTTCCGAGGATTCAAGCTATATGACCGGGCAGCTGTTTTATGTCGACGGAGGCTGGACAGTCAGCGGGAAAATTCCCGAGGTGAACCTGGATGCGGCGCTGGAGAAAAACCGAGGCGCCCATCCATGAATCGTTCAACCCGGGAGTGGCATCTGGCGGACCGTCGGTTTCGTATTCCTCTGATCTTTGACGTATGCGGGTACGATCGAACAGACAAAATTGTTGAAACGGAAGTCGACTTCTCCAAGCTGCTGAATCGGCTGGGGCAGACGGGGACCTTCAATGAGAATTCGTTGCAGATGATTGAGACGGATGAGTTGGGCCGGATGATCGATGCGAATGTTCCGTTTCAGCTGGACCGCACCGACGGGCAGAGGACGCCGGATAACGCTGACATGCGGCTTATCTTTCTCGCCAGGGGGCGAACACCGTCAGGGACTGTGCGCCGTTATCTTGTTTATTATGATTTGATCGGCGCCCAAATAAAGCCTGCCATTGTCCATCCGCTCATAACGCTTACCGATCCGGTGGTGGATGAGGAACAGGAATGCTTCAAAATCTCGACGCCCTCCGCAACGTATTTTTATCAGAAACAAGGCGCCGGCTTTTCCAGCCTGCTCGACCGGGAAGGCAAGGATTGGATCGGCTATCGCCCGGGAGGAGGCTCGGCAGGCGAATTCCGCGGGATTCCGAATACCGGGGTATTCCATCCAGGGTATCATTTGTCCACAAGCCGGATTCGAAATCACGGCCCTTTGAAGACGACGATTGCTTCCTCAACTTTGGACGGCAGTAATCGCTGCACATGGGAAATATACCCGTCTTATGCGGTGTTAACCATGCTGGAAAGCAAGGATCCTTATTGGTTTTTGTACGAAGGGACGCCGGGGGGCAAGCTGGATCCGGATCGAGACACGGTTCTCCGTTCAACAGGCGAACAGAGCGAAGCGGCGGAGCGGTGGAGCCAAACCGCTGCAGGACCGAGCTGGGTCGGGTTCACGGATGAAGAATCGCGGCGGACAATCTATTTTGTTCGACACGATGCGGAACGAA